>JAKAXN010000129.1 GCA_021816565.1 Actinomycetes bacterium | reverse complement strand
CATGGGGAGCACGGTAGAACTTAAAGTTAACTTCAGGTCAAGAGGCTGAAATAGGATTATTCCCGTGCTCACCATCGGAGAGGTGGCCGACCGGGCCAACGTGACGGCTTCGACCCTCAGGTACTACGAGCGGGAGGGGCTGATCGCCGCCACCCGTACCGACGGAGGTCAGCGCCGCTACCACCGGGAGGTCCTGCGCCGCATCGCCTTCATCCGGGCCGCCCAGCGCGTCGGGCTGAGCCTGGACGACATCACCCGGGCACTGTCCACGCTGCCCGAGGGGCGGACGCCGACCGCCGCCGACTGGAAGCGTCTGTCGCGCTCGTGGCGGCCGCTGATCGACCGGCGCATCGCCGAGCTGCAGCGGGTGCGCGACCGCCTGGACACCTGCATCGGCTGCGGATGCCTCTCGCTGCGGGTCTGCCACCTGCTCAACCCCCACGACGTAGCGGCCGCCGACGGTCCCGGTGCCCGGTGGCTGCTCGACGAGGACGGGCAGCCGCTCCACCGGGGGTAGCCCGCTGAAGGGCACGGATCGGGCATCTCCACCGCTTGCCGAGCCCGTATACCGAGACGGGTTCACCCAGCCGTGATTACACCCCCGGCGATAAGCTCATGACGGTGGGCGTGCCAGATAGAGCGGACGTTCGGGGGTGGTCAGCGGAGGAGCGGGCGCAGGTCGCGCGGCTGCTCGACGAGGTGGTTGACCGACCGCTCGGTGGAAGCCGCCCACCGAAGCAGCGAATCCTGCTGCTCGTGGTGACCTGCGTGGGCGCAGTGCTGCTTCTGCCGTGGATCGCCTACCTTGCCACGTCACTGCCACGATCACACTCGGTGCGAGCGTGGAATGTGGCGTGGGCCGGCTTCGATGTGGTGCTCGCTCTCTGCTTCGGGTTGACCGGCTGGTTGCTCCTGCAGCGTCGGCAGCTGGCGATCCTCGGGCTCGGCATCGCAGCGACGATGTTGTTCTGTGACGCGTGGTTCGACGTGTCGTTGGGATGGGGCAGTTCCGAACAGGGTTGGGCGCTCATCAGCGCGGCGCTGTTCGAGCTGCCGATCGCCGCTCTGATGATCGCGGGCGCGCTGCGCATCCTGCGGCGGAGCTCCGCTGTCGTTGCGCATCTGCGCGGTCAGCTGGGCCCGCCGGCCCCGATATGGAGGCAGCGCTTCGTGATGCTCCCGCCCCACGGCAACCGCAAGAGCAGTCGGGACGGTGCTCGTGCCGGAGCGACGCGCGACGGCCGGCCGGTCTGACGGCGAGGTGCACGGGGTGCTCCGGCGGGCCGGGCAGGTCCCCCAACGGGGCTTCGGCCGGACGGTCCGCGGCTTCAGTACCCGCCGTACGAGCCGCCGGTCGAGGGTGGCCTCGCCGCCCCGGCGTTGGTGACCGCCGCTCCGGAGGCCGACAACGCCCACCACGTGCCGCCGAAGCTGTGTATGCCCTCCCCCGCGGTCTGCCCGGCGCTGCTGTCGCCGGAGAAGGTGTAGGCGGGGTGGCCGTCCACGGTGAGCTGCTGGCCACCGTTGAGCGGTAGCTCGCCGAGCCGGGCGCTGACCCCCGGACCGGCGCTCGGCGCCCCGTGGACCATCACCGGCGGCCAGAGGTCCAGGCACGCCCCCGAACAGGCCCGGGCACCGGGCCGGTCCGAGGTCAGCAGGTAGATGACGTTCCCGGTCGGGGTGACCAGGACCTGGCCGAGGCCGGTCGAGCGGACGTCGACCGATGCGCCCCCGGTGGAGTGGCCCGGGGGCTGGAGGCTGGTGCCGGCCGCCGGCTGGCGGGTGGTGCTGCCGGTGGCGCCGGCCGCCCGGGTACCACTGGACCCGCACCCGGCTCCGATACCGGCGAGGGCCAGACCCCCGGCGGCGAGTGCGACCAGGCACGACGGTGGACGTCGGATCATGGCTGGGTCCTTCCTGTGAGCTGCTCTCAGTCCTGCTCCCACTTCCGACACCACGGTCGGCGGACCCGGACGGTTCACCGTGGCGCCGGGAGTGAACCGGAGGCAGGCTGGATCCGTGGGAGGGGGTGGAGGTGGTGCGGTGGTCGCCGACGAGCAGATGCTGCGGGCGCTGTGCGCCGAACACGCCGGGCCGCTGCTCGGCTACGCCACCCGGCTCACCGGCGGCGACAGGGGAAGAGCGGAGGACATCGTGCAGGAGACGCTGCTGCGGGCGTGGCGCCATCCGCAGGCCCTGGACCCGGACCGGGGCGGGCTCCGGCCGTGGCTCATGACCGTCGCCCGGCGGATCGCCATCGACCAGCACCGGGCCCGCCAGGCCCGTCCGCCCGAGGTCGAGTTGGACGAACGCGAGATCGCCTCCGTATCGGACCATCTGGACCAGGCCCTCGTCGGATGGCTCGTGGAGGATGCGCTGCGCACCCTCTCGGCGGAGCACCGCAGCGTGCTGATCGAGACCCACCTCCGTGGCCGGTCCGTCGGTGAGGCGGCCCGGGTACTGGGGATTCCGCCGGGCACCGTGAAGTCCCGCTGCTACTACGCGCTGCGAGCCCTGCGCCTGGCGCTACAGGAGCGGGGGGTCAACCCGTGACCGCGTGCGCCGATCGCCGTGGTGACCTGGGGGCGCACCTTCTCGGCATCCTCGATCCGACGGAGGCCGCGGAGCTCGAGGCCCACCTGTCCGGCTGCGACAGCTGCGCCGCGGAAATGGCGGAGCTGGCCGGTCTGGCGGACCTGCTGGCCCTGGTGGACCCGGACCGGGTCGGGTCGGCTCCGGCCGGGCCGGATACCGGGTTCGCCGACCGGCTGGTCGCGGCTGCAGCCCGCCGTCAGCGGCTACGCCGTCGCCGGTGGCTCGCCGCCGCGGCGGTGACGGCGCTCATCGCAGGAGCGGCTGCGACGGCCGGCGCAGAACTGGCCGGCGGCCCCGGCCGGACCCCGTCCCATGTGGCAGCGTCGGCGGCGGGGGTGTCGGCCCGGTTCACCCTGCAGCCGAAGGCGTCCGGGACGGCCATCAGCGTGCGGGTGAGCGGGGTGCCGGCCGGGCAGGAATGCATCCTGCTGGCGGTGGCCCGCGACGGTCGCCGGGACATCGCCGGGACCTGGCGGGCCAGCTACACCGGCACGGCGGCCGTGCAGGGGACCACGGCCATCCCCGAAGACCAGCTCGTGCGGCTGGTGGTCGACACCAGCAGCGGCCGCCAGTTGATCGCCGTCCCCGTGGGCCGTTGACGACTTGACCCCTGCCACCTCTACTGGTTGCGGACGGTGCGGTCACGCCAGCGGTCCCACCTGGAGGCCATGCGGGTGGTCAGGGGGTACACCGGGCCCAGAGCCAGCAGGTGCGGATGCGGATGGCTGACGATGACGTTCTCCGCTGCGGACATCGCGATACCGAGTTCCTCCATCTCGGCCGGGCTGAGGCTCTTGTCCATGGCCGGGATGAGGCCGGTGGCGCAGCGATCCACGTGGGCCTCGAACACGCCGAGAAGCTCGGTGACCAGATCCACCATGTCGGGGGAGTTGATCTTGCGCCGCTCGGTCAGCACGAGCAGGTGCTCGAGCCGGCTGTAGTCATGCTGCAGACCCCGGGCCAGACCGGCTGCGCCCAGGTGCCGCTTCTTCACCACCGGGTAGAGGAAGGTGCGCTCCACGGCGACGTGGGTGGTCATCAGCTTGACCGCCGTGTGCCAGGCGGCGACGTGATCGACGTGCTCGTCCCGTATCCGGTCGAAGGCCTGACTGAGCCGATCGTGCTCCCGGGAGAGCACCTCACCAGCACTCACTCCCACGTGCCGATGCTACGACCGGCCCGGCCCCCCGGGAAGGGGATGTGGACGGATGGACGGGGTCATTTGCCTGCTGGGGCGGGGTCGCCCCCTCACGGCGTGGGCGTCGGCGATGGTTCAGATCGTGACGGAGCCGTCCGCCGCGACCGTCCACCCGGGATTGTGGGCCACCTCCCACACATAGCCGTCGGGATCCGCGAACGCTCCGGTCGTTAGCTCGATGCCCGGGGCCCCGTGGCCTCCCAGGGCCGTCCACAGGCCGAAACACCAGCCCTCCCGCATGGAAGAAGCAGACCTCGTCGTCAGGCTGCTGGGCCCCGGTCCATCCAATCCAGGCAAGGAATGTCGAAATGAGCCGCGCAGGTGATCCGACCGGATCTTCAATGATCGGCCTGATAGTGCCGATACGAAGGAGGTGGAGAGTCAGGATTTGACAGAGGGTCACCATGGTGCGCCCACAGCGGCCCATACTGTCGGGCCCGCGCCGCACGATGAGCCGATGAGGGGAACTCTTCCGCAATTCCCTACGACGAACCGCAGGGCTCTCTCGCGCAGGGCGGCGGCCAGGATGGCCAGCGGCTTCAGCATGACCATCGGACTCCCAATCGGTGTCTCCAACCGCCGATCGTCGTTGTCGGGAGCGTTGGTGTTGGACCTCTGTTTCATGGGTTTCTTCGCACTCGCCGCCATCTTCTTCCTATGGATGAATGTTCGCGACGGCACGATCAAGAAGTTCCCCTTGCGTGGCGAGCACTGGCCCTTATTCGTCGCTCCAACGGCTGCTTCGTTGGTGGCCGTCTGGGCGGCTTGGACTATTCGCTAGGGGCCGAGGAACGGAGTGACCACCGAGTGGCGACCACCGAGTGGCCGATGGGATGGACTGTCTGGACGGCGAAGCTCCCCGGCTCCGACCCAACCATGGTCTACCTCTGCAGGAGCGCAAGCCATGGCATCGACCACGCCCTTCAGGGTGGCCCGTAAGGGGAGGCAGATTCCCGACCGCCGCCACCTTGGTGATCTGGACCCCGGCCCTACCGCCGCTGTGGTCGGATCCGGGCCGGGTTGCCGAGCCCGAATGGGGTCCGTGGCCGTTCTGTAACGCCAGGCTCACACCCCCGGGCCGTACTCTCAGCATCATGGGAAGCAGCCAAGGCCACCGCCTCCAGCTTCCCTACCTGTCCCCCGGCTACAGCGACAGGGGCGTGGGCGCCTTCCGGATCGATCCGCCTCCGAAGGGGATGCACCCGGTCTATTCCGAGGAGAAGGCGCTGGAGGCGTTCTGGCGGAGCGCTCCGGGACGAATGTGTGCGCAACGCGGGGCTACGGCCACCGCCCGCTTCGGTCTCTACAGCGGCAAGCGATTGGACGTGTCGCCGGACGGGCGGTTGACCGGCCCCGCTCTCTCGTTCACCGCGCCTGGCTGGTTGATCTTGGTGGAAGGTCTGATCCTCCGCCCCAGCGGACCTGGCCGCGACAGCAGGTCTACGCCGGAGTCGCTCAGGAGCGCCCCCGAGAACCGCCGAAGCGTCTGCGGTCACGCCATCCATGTCGTTGGCAATGGCACCGGGGAGCCTCCCGTGGGGATCGCCGTCAGCCGTTCTCCCCGGCTCTTGTTCGGCATGAATTGTCCCGGCAGCAACCCCGCTGCCACCAGGAAACACATTGGAGGCAACCATGATGGGCGTTGACGAGCGAGCTGCCGCCTGGCGGGCCCGAGGCTCCTATTTCCGGTGGGCACCACGTGACGGCGGGGGCGACGAAGTGGCGATCTTCCATGTGGAGGCCGGCCGCACCGATCGCCCCGTGCTCCTGCTGGTCCATGGGTTCCCGACGTGCAGCATCGACTGGTTCGAGCTCGTGGGCCTGCTCGAGGAGCACTACCGGGTCTGCGCGCTGGACTTTCCAGGCTACGGATATTCGGACAAACCAGTGGGCTGGGGCTACAGCCTGGGGCGCGACGCTGAGCTTCTCGACTACTACATCCGCGACATCGTCGGTGCCGAGTCGCTAGTGGTCCTCGGCCACGACCGGGGGTCGAGCGTCGCCCTCAACTACGTGCTCGGAACCCACGGAGACCCCGACCGTTCCCGTCACCCGGTGGTCGAGCATCTGGTCCTGACCAACGGCAACATCTTCCTTCCCCTGTCGAACCTCACCGACTTCCAGCGGCAGGTGCTCGATGCCACGACCGCGCCGGCGCTGCTGGACGGTCTCACCCCTGAAATGCTCGCCGCCGGCATGGGAGAGATGACCTTCTCACCGCCCCGACCGCCCGAGCACCCGGACGTCGCGGCGCTCACGACCACCTTCGCCCACAACGACGGCATCAAGGTCCTCCACGAGACCATCCAGTACCTCGTCGAACGCGCTCAACACGAGCGCGACTGGCTCGGGCGGCTTGCCGCTTCAGATGTGCCCACAACTCTGATCTGGGGGCTGCTCGACACCGTCTCGCCGCCCCGGGTGGCAACGGCCGTCTGGAACGAATTCCTGATGGTCAAGCCCGGCCGGAACCTCCTCTACCTCGTTCCCGGGGCCAACCACTACCTGCAGGTGGACCAGCCGGCCCGGGTCGCGGCCGCCTTCCTCCATGCCGAAAGCGGCCGATCCGACATAGCGCCCGGTCCGATCGGCGCCGGCACCGACTCACCCGTCCTGGTGGACCAGTCACGCCCGCGGCTGCCGCACGCGACCGAGGTGCTGAGGGCCGGGCCGTCCCAATGATCGCAACTGGCTCTGGGCACCCCGCCGCCCGGGAGTGGACCCCCCTCCGAGGCCGGGGGGACACCACCACCGCGAAGCGATCGCCGTGTTGTCCGTGGCCTATACCTTCGGGGAGCCGAAAACCAGTGGACAGCTCGGACACCCGTCGGGTGGAGAACGACGTGAAAGATGCCACCGAGCTGGCGAACCGGCTGCGGCGCAATGACGTGCCGGAGGCGTGGATCGCCCGCCGGGGTCCGCGACCTACGAGAGCTGGTCAGATGCCGGGCCAAGTTGGCAGCCTTCGGACATCGGCCAAGTCTGTCGAGCCAGCGAATCCCGGCCCAGACCCCCTCCTCAGCCGGCTGACCTGGAAAAACGTCCGAGAGCCCGAGAGCGGAATCGAACCGCTGACCTACGCATTACGAGTGCGTTGCTCTGCCGGCTGAGCTACTCGGGCCTACCGGCACTTTCGTGCCGAGGCGACGATACTACAGCCCCTGCTCCCCCCATCCGGGGAAGCACCCCGCGACCCCCGGGGGCGCCGGGGACCGGCGGCCCGGCCGTCACAGGGGCCACCTATCGTGGGCATGGTGACGGGCGGGACGCAGGTACGGGCGGCGACGGTGCCGGTGGTCGATGGCCCCGGGCGTGACCGGAAGGCTCCGGCCGCGGAGGCGGGCGGCCGGTGCTGAGCGGGAAGGCCGGTGCGGACGGCCCGTGGATCGACGCCCTGGTCACCGCCTACGGACCCGCCGCGACCGACCTGCTGGCCGAGCAGATCACCCGGGCCAAGGACGGTGACCCGCTGGCCGAGGTGACGGTGGTGGTGGCGTCCAACTATGCGGGGGTGGCTATCCGGCGGGAGCTGGCCGCCCGGCCCGGGGGCTTGGCCGCCGTCACCTTCACGACCCTGGCCCGCGTGGCCGAGCGCCTGGGCTCGGCCCGGCTGGCGGCGGCCGGACGGCGACCGGTCAGCGGCCCGGTGCTGGCCGCGGCGATACGGCAGGTTCTGGAGGTCGACCCCGGGCGCTTTGCGCCGGTGGCCGACCACCCGGCGACGGAGCTGGCCCTGGTGTCGGCAGCGCGGGAGCTGGCCGGCCTGACCGAAGAGGCCCTCGACGGGCTGGCCGGGACCGGGGGGCTGGCCTCCGACGTGGTCCGCGTCCACCGGCAGGCCCGGGAGGCGCTCGCTGGCGGATGGTACGACGAGGCAGACCTGATCGCCGCCGCCACCGGCGTGGTGGAGGCGGGCGGCGTGGCAGGGGCCGCAGTGATCGTGCATCTCCTGCAGCACCCCTCGGCGGCCGAAGCCCGGCTGCTGCGGGCACTGGCCGGGGTGGCCCCGCTCAGGGTCAACGTCGGCCTGACCGGCGAGGCCGACGCCGACCGACCGGTCATCGAAGCCCACCGCCGGGCCGGGATCGAGGTCCCTGGGGCGCCTGTCGAGCGTCCGGTGTGCAGCCGTATCGTGAGCGTCAGCGACCCCGACGAGGAGGTGCGGGGCGCCTTGCGGCTGATAGCCGGCTGGATGAGAGACGGCGTGCCCCTCGGGCGGATGGCGGTCCTCTACGGTCCGGCCGAACCCTACGCCCGGCTGCTCCACGAGCACCTCGAGGCGGCCGGCATACCTCATTCCGGGGCGCCGGTACGGACCCTCGGGGAGATGTTCCTGGGGCGCACGGTCCGGGCCCTGCTGGGCCTGGCCGACGGCGATTTCCGGCGCGACGAGGTGCTGGGGCTGGTGTCGGGATCGGGGCTGCTCGACGGTGACCGCCCGGCCCCGGCCCGCGCATGGGAGCGGGTGTCGCGCGACGCCGGCGTGGTGTGCGGGTCGGATTGGACCGGGCGCCTGCAGATGTACGCGGCCCGCCGTCGCCTGACCGCGACGGAGGCGCGGCGCGACGAGGACGAGCCGCGGGCCCGCCGCCTGAGCCTCGACGCCGAGCAGGCCGAGCGGCTCCAGTCGTTCGTGGGCCGGCTCCGGTCGGACCTGGAGGCGCTCCACGCCGCCGGCTCGTGGCGCTCCCTGTCGGACGCGGTGACGGCCCTGCTCGACAAGTGGGTGGGGGGCGAACGCCGCCGGCAAGGGTGGCCCGACGAGGAACTCCGGGCCGCCGAACGGGTGGAACAGGCGGTGGAGCGCCTGGCCGGCCTGGACCAGCTGGGGGGTGCGCCGCCCGGTCTGGACGTCTTCCGCCGGGCGCTCGACGCGGAGCTGGAGCTGGCCCTGCGCCGGGTCGGCCGGCTGGGTGACGGCGTGCTGGTGGCACCCGTGGGGTCGGCGGTGGGGGTCCGCACGGCCCGGACGGTGGTGCTGGGGATGGCCGAGGGGTCGTTCCCGGTCCAGCGCGTCGAGGACTCGCTGCTCCCCGACGAGGTCCGCCGGGCCGGCCGGGGGGAGCTGAAGCTGCGGTCCGAGCGGCTCCACGACGACCACCGCCATCTGCTCGCCGCGGTCGCCGGCTCCGAGCAGGCGGTCCTGGTGTTCCCCCGGGGCGATCTGCGCCGCAGCACCGGCCGCCCGGCGTCGCGGTGGCTGCTGGCCGACGCCGCCGTGCTGGCCGGCCGACCGGCGCTCTTCACCGACGACCTGGCCGGGCTGGCAGCGCCCTGGTTCGAGGCCGTGGCGTCGCACGCCGCGGGTATCGCCTCCACCGACTTCCCGGCCACCGCCCAGGACCTGCGCCTGTCGGGCATGCTGTCGGACCCCTCCCCGGTGATGGCCGCCGACGCCGTCCTCCGAGGCGGGATGGCACTGGCCCGGGCACGCCGCTCGGCGCGCTTCACCCGCTTCGACGGCCACCTCACCGGCGCGGAGCTGCCCGACTACACGGCGGGGACGGTCACGTCGGCCACCCGGCTGCAGGAGTGGGCCCGCTGCCCCCACGCCTTCTTCATGAACCACCTGCTGGGGGTGGAAGCGGTCGAGGAGCCGGAGACCCGCCTGGAGATGTCCGCCCTGGAGAAGGGCACGTTGATGCACCGGATCCTCGAGCGCTTCATCGCCGGGCAGATCCCCGGGGGCAGCCACGGGCCCTGGGAGGGGGCCGCCCGGGAGCTGCTCGAGCGGATCGCCGAGGAGGAGTGCCAGCTCCTGGCAGCCCAGGGGCTGAGCGGCCGGGGGGTCTTCTGGCGGCGGGACCGGGCCCGGATCGTCAAGGACCTGGCCCGCTTCGCCCGGGAGGACACGGGCCGGCCGCTCCGCACGGAGCTGAGCTTCGAGGGGGCGCCGTACCCGCTGCCCGACGGGCGATCCGTGGCGTTCCGGGGGTCGATCGACCGCGTCGATGACGGCGGTGCCGACGCCTTGACGGTGCTCGACTACAAGACCGGGGGACTCAGCACCTACAGGGACCTGGCCGAGGGAGACCCGCATCTGGGCGGCCGGCACCTGCAGCTGGCGGTGTACGCGGCGGCGGCCCGCCACGTGCTCGGGCGGTCCATGGTGGAGGCGTACTACTGGTTCACCACCGACAAGGGCGGGTTCCGCAGGCTCGGCTACCCGGTCGGCCCGCAGGTCGAGAAGGAGGTGGGGGCGGCCATCGCGGCGATCGTCGACGGGATCCGGTCGGGGATATTCCCCCGCCGGCCGTCCGCCGACCCGCCCTACCACTACGTCGACTGCCGCTACTGCTCCCCCGACGGGCTGAGCACCGCGGAGACCCGCAGGGAGTGGGAGCGCAAGCGCGCTCACCCGGTCCTGCGGGATTACATCGAACTCGTCGAGCCGGAGGCGCTGGCCGGTGGCCGCTGACACAACGACGACAGACGACCACCGGGCCCGAAGGGCCGTCAGCGAGCAGCTGGCACGCACCTTGTTCCTCGAAGCGGGGGCCGGATCGGGCAAGACCACCTGCCTGGTGGACCGCTTCGTGGCGCTGGTGGAGTCGGGCGTACCGGCCGACCACATCGCCGCCATCACCTTCACCGAGAAGGCCGCCGCCGAGCTGGCGGACCGTATACGGGCCGAGATGCAGCGCCGCTCCGAGCGGTCCGGGATGTGCCGCTCGGGGCTCGCCGACCTGGACCGGGCGGCCATCGGCACGCTTCACTCCTTCGCCCAGCGGATCCTCGCCGAGTTCCCGATCGAGGCCGGCCTGCCACCGCGCATCGAGGTGCTCGACGAGATCACCTCCCAGATCCAGTTCGAGGCCCGCTGGTCGGAGTTCGTGGACTCGATTCTCGAAGACCCGGACCTGGAGCGGCCGCTCCGGCTGCTGCTGGCGGCCGGGGGCCGGCTGGAGCACCTGC
>JAKAXN010000128.1 GCA_021816565.1 Actinomycetes bacterium | reverse complement strand
CGCCCCGGGCCCGGCAGGCCGGGACCCGCCGGGTCCGGCTGGTGCTGCCCCGCCGGTCGTGGAACGTCCTGTGGCGGTTCTGGATCACCAACGGGATCAACGGGATGGCCATCGGGCTGCTCGGGCCGTTCATCAGCTACTGGTTCCACCGCCGGTTCGGGGCCAGCCCGGGCCAGATCGGGATCCTCTTCGCCGTGATCAACGTGGCCACTCTGGTGTCGGCGCTCACCGCGGCCGGCGTGGGCCGCCGGTTCGGGACCGTCAGGGCCATCGTGGCGGTGCGCCTGCTGCAGGGGGCGCTGCTGATCCCCATGGCCCTGGCCCCGTCGTTCCTGGTGGCCGGAGGGGTTTATCTGCTGCGCATGCTGGTACAGCGCCTGGGCCTGCCGCTGCGCCAGTCGTTCACCCAGTCGGTGGCCGACCCGGCGGAGCGGGCCAGCGTGGCTTCGCTGTCCAACCTCCCGGCCCAGGGCACGCAGGCCGGCTCTCAGGTGATCGCCGGCTACCTCTTCGACGAGGTGGCGCTGGCCGCCCCGCTCCTCCTGGCCGGCGCCCTCCAGGTGGTCAACGCCGTGGCCTACGGGGCTCTGTTCAGGGGCATGGACTCACCGGAGCGGGCCGCTCCCGAGACGGCCCGCTCCATCCCGTCGGCCTGAGGCATCCCGTCGGCCTGAGGCATCCCGGGGTCGACCCCCGGGAGACCTTCAGGCCCGGGCCGGTCTCAGGGCTGGGTGGCCAGTGGGTAGGCCCCCGGCCAGATGGCCTCCACCCGGACGGCCGTGCCGGGCTTGGGGGCGTCGACCATCTGGCCGTTCCCCAGCGATATGCCCACGTGGTAGATGCCCGCCGCGGTGCCGTTGCTGGACCAGAAGACCAGGTCCCCCGGAGCGGCGGCGGACAGCGGGACGTGGACCCCGTTGTTGAACTGGCCGGAAGCCACCCGGGCCAGCGGCACCCCGGCCGCCGCCCAGGACGCCTGGGTCAGCCCGGAGCAGTCGTAGCTGCCCGGGCCCGACGCCCCCCAGACGTACGGCTTGCCGATCTGGGCCTCGGCGAAAGCGAGCGCCCGGGCCCCGGCCGAGGGGGCCGGGCTGTTGGCCGCGGCCACCGAGACCGCCACGTTGGAGGCGGCCACCGCCACCGACGGGCGGGCCCCGGTCGGGCCGAAGGGGTAGGCGGTGCCGTTGGCCCCGAACAGCCAGTAGCCCCCGGCCGGGTCGGCGGCCATGCCCCGCAGGGGGGAGGCGGGCGGGGCACCCCCCAGCGAACCGTGGAAGGCGGCGTCGCCGAAGGCGAAGACCCCGCCGTCGGAGCCGACCAGCCAGTAGCCGTGCCCCGAGGGGGAGGCGGCCATGGCCACGATCGGGGCGTTGAGCCGGTCACCGCCGGTGGACCCGTGGAAGGAGGCGTCACCGAAGGCGAAGATCCCCCCGTCGGAGGCCACCAGCCAGTAGCCGGCCCCGTCGGGTGTGGCGGTCATGCCCACGATCGGGGCGTTGAGCCGGATACCCCCGGTGGACCCGTGGAACCCGGCGTCGCCGAAGGCGAAGGTCCCCCCGTCACGGGCCACCAGCCAGTAGCCGCGGCCGTCGGGGGTCGGGGCCATACCGACGATCGGGGCGTTGAGCCGGATGCCCCCGGTGGACCCGTGGAAGGAGGCGTCACCGAAGGCGAACACCCCGCCGTCGGCACCGACCAGCCAGTAGCCGTTGCCGTCGGGGGTGGAGGCGGCAGCCACGATCGGGCTGGACGGGGGGGTGGACAGTTGGCCGTAGACGGGGGACCCGTTGGGCGAGGTCACGTGGCCGTCGCTGGAGGCCACCCAGATCCGCCCGGTGGCGCTCACCGCGCTCACCAGCGAGATCCGGTCGCCCCCCACCCGGGCGGGCGGGGCGGCGGAAGCGGTATGGGTGCCGCCGGCTCCGCCGGCGTGCAGGCTGATCAGAAGAGCGCCGGTCAGGGCCGCTCCGGATAGGACGTCGGCGACTGGGCGCCGGGTTGGGCGGACCGTGACCCGCCCGGACGTGCGAATGGTGTGGTGCTTGCGCATCTCACGCCTCCTGGAGAAGGCAGCCGGGGGGCTGCGTCCGGTGTTGGTGGAGTGCGGGCAACCGCCTTGTCGCATGCGGCTCGCGGCCGGCGCCGGACCGGGCCCTGGGGCTCCGGGGGACTGCAGGCCGGGACTTAGACGGTCCGTACGAGGTGCAGACGGTACAACCCTGGGGTTAGGGCAAACAGCTCCGTTCGGCGGGCGGAATCGGGGGAGGGGGAGCACCCGCCGATCTAGGTTCTCGGGCCCCCGGCCCGCCGGCTGAAGTGGTCGCGCTGTGAGCAGGGGCCGGTCGCGCCGTGCGTGCCACCACGCGTACACGTACTGCCGACGGTGACTAGACCGAGTGGACACCCGCCGGCGCTGCGGGCCCCCCACTGTGATCATTTGACCTCCGGCCGGTTCCCGCCGCCTCAAGCGAAACGCCCGCTGGTCCGACGAAAACGGAAGAGGCAGAAGAGCAAATCCCGGGCTTGGCAAGGGGCACCCGGGGGATTGTCCGAAAGGAGCAGGTCGTGGCGTTTCGACTGAGTGCGCGCGCAGGCAGGGCCATCGCCGCAACCGCAGGGCTGATCCTGGCGTTCGACGCGGCCTACGCCGCGGCCAACTGGACGGTGAGCCTGACGTCGGGCACCACCGGCGGCGAGGCCCAGGCCGCCTCGGTGCAGAACCTGACCATCACCGCCTCGGCCTCCCCGGCGGCCGGCAACCTCCTCTACCCGGGGGGCAACGGGGACGTGGTGGCCAGCATCAGCAACCCCAACGCCTTCCCGGTGACCATCACGGCCCTGCAGCTGCCGGCCGACACCGTCTACGCCACCGGCTACACCGACAGCGCTCTCGCCACCGCAGCCACGGGCTGCGACTCCACCTCCAGCACGGTGACGTGGAACCTGTCCACCGCCACCAGCGGCACCTCGGTGCAGCTGACCACCGCCCTGGTGGTGCCGGCGGAGGCCGCGAACGTGGCCGGGAGCCTGGTGGTCACCCTCACCGACGAGGCCGTGATGGGAGCGGGGGCACCGTCGGCGTGCGAGGGCAAGTACTTCTCGATGCCGGCCCTGATCGGCGTCACCGCCACCGGCGGGGCGGCGACGGCCACCACCAGCCCGACCACCGACACCTACTGATCCCAGGGCTCCCGCTGGCCACGCTGACCGGGGCCCCGATGAGCCGCTGCCCGCCCGGTGACCCCCGGCGGGCACCGGCGCGCCCGGGCCCGGCGCGCTGGGCGGTCGGTCTCCTGGCCGCTCTCTCCGGCGCGGCCTCCGGGGCCCTGCCGGCCGTCCCGCAGCCGGTGTGGGCCGGGTGGGCCGTCGCGGCCGGCGCCAGCGGGGGCCAGGCGACGGCCGGGTCCGCCCCCGCAGCCCCGACGGGGGTGAGCTCGGCCTGCGGGACGACCCTCCTCGGGAGCCTGTCGGTCAGCTGGACCGCAGTACCGGGGGCCACCAGCTATACGGTCTTCGAATCGACCACCTCGGCCACATCAGGCTTCTCTCTGGCTGCTGCAGGGCTAACCGGAACGACATGGAGTTCCACCTTCCTGGCCGGCAGCTACTGGTTCTACGTCGTCGCTCTCATCGGCTCGAACTGGCAGAGCGGGCCGTCTACGGTCACCGGCCCCCGCCAGATCGCCCTCTTGAGCCTGCTGTGCAGCTGACCCGGCCCGGGAGGATCCGGACCGGTTAATCTGTCGGTGGCGTGGGGGCTCGCACATCGTTTCGTGCCGGTGGTGCCCGCCGAGCGGTGCGATCGGTCGGCTCGGCGGGTTTGTCGGTGCTGGGCGGGCTCCGGCGCCGGGTGTGCGCCGGGCCGGTGGCGGCCGAGCTGGCTGCTGCCAGCGACGAGCTGGCCCGGCGGCAGGGTTTCACCGACGCTCTCCTCGAGACCATCGACGTCGGCATCGTGTCGTGCGACGCCGCCGGGGCGTTCGTGGTCAACAACCGGGCCGAGCGGGAGCTGTTCGGCCTGGAGGGCAGCATGGCGGGCGATCCGATGCACTCCCTCGAGACCCGCATAGACGTCTTCGACCGGGATGGCCGGCGCCTGGATCCCCACGAGTACCCCCTGATGCGGGCCTTGCAAGGGGAGGACATCTCCGACGTGGAGGTGCTGGCCGGCCCGGCCGGCGGACCGCACCGGGAGCTGCTGGTCCGGGCCCGGCGCATCACCGGACCCGACGGCGGGGTGCTCGGGGCGGTGGCCGCGCTGAACGACGTCACCGCGGAACGTAGCGCCGGCCGCCGGCTGGTGGACGAGCACCGCCGGCTGACCGAGGCCCAGCGCCAGGCCCAGGAGGCCAACGCCTTCCTGAGCGCGGTCCTGTCCGCCAGCCCGGATTTCACCTTCGTCACCGACCTGCGCACCGGGGAGCTGATCTACCTCTCGCCGGGCGCAGCGCCCATGGGCATCGACCGAGCCGCCCTCACCGGTGGCGGCTTCGAGACCATCGTCTCGTCCGCCCATCCCCATGACCGCCCCGGCCTGCTCGACACGGTGGCCGCGGTGGCCGGTATCGACGACGGGCAGACGGTCCAGACCCAGGCCCGGGTCGAGGGCGGCGCCGGCGGGTGGCGGTGGCTGAGCCACCGCATGACCCCGTTCCGCCGGGACTTGGAGGGGCGGGTGGTGGAGATCCTGGCCGTCGTGCGCGACGTGACCGACGTGATGGAGGCGCAGCAGCGCCTTCTCCACGCCGCCGGCCACGACTACCTGACCGGCCTGCCCAACCGGGCCCGCCTGGTGGACCGGCTGGACCAGGCCCTGGTCGACGCCGCGGCGCGGGGCCGGGACGTGGCCGTGCTCTTCTGCGATCTCAACGGCTTCAAGACGGTCAACGACACCGGCGGCCACGCCGCCGGGGACCGGGTCCTGGCGGAGACGGCCCGCCGGGTGGTCGAGGTGGTCGGCGACGCCGAGGCGGTGGCCCGGGTCGGTGGGGACGAGTTCCTGGTGATCATCGAGCCCTGGGCCCACCAGGTACCCGGATGCACCACCCCGTCGACCCCCGGGACCCCGTCGACCCCCGAGCTGGCGGCCGGGATGTCGGAGCGCATCAGCGAGGCGATAGCCCGGCCGATCGCGGTGGACGGGCGGCGCTACGTGGTGACGGCCAGCATCGGCATCGCCTGCGCGGCCCCCGACCCCGGGAGGCCGGGGAGCCTGCACCAGGCGGCCGAGAACCTGCTCCACCAGGCCGACGCCGCCATGTACCAGGCCAAGGACCGGTCGGTCCCCTGCCGGCCGGGGCCGGCGGTCGCCGCGGCTGCTCCCCCGGTCAGGCCAGGCCCCGGGACTCCTCCAGGCGGTGCTTCAGGATGACCGCGGCGCTCAGCACCGCGACGTAGCCGGCCAGCACCAGCCAGTGCTCGGCGGCGATCCCCCGGCCGTCGGCCACGCCCACCCCCATGGCGGCGTGGTGGAAGCTGGGCAGGGCCCGCGCCACCGTCTGCAGTGTGTCGGGCATGGAGGTGACCGGGGTGAACAGCCCCCCGAAGTAGCCGAGCAGGAACATGAGCGCGGTCACGACGGGGAACGCCGTCTCGGCGTGCACCGAGAAGCCGATCAGGACCCCGAGCACGGCGAACGGCAGGGCCCCCAGCCACATCACCGCGGCCAGACCCACCCACGTCCCGGCCGGCAGCGCCACCCCCCCGAAGGCCGCCCCCACCACCTCGACCAGGACGATCACCGGGGCGATGACGACCATGGTGGCCGCCACCTTGGTAGCCACGTAGGACCACGCCGGCAGGGGCGTGACCCTCAGCTGGCGGGCCCAGCCCGACGACCGCTCGGCTGACAGCCGGCCGCCGGCCGCCGTCAGTCCGCCGACCAGCGACCCGAACGAGCACATGGAGATCATCAGGTACACCCGCCACTCGACGGTCCCGCCTATCAGCTCGCCCTGGCGGTGGTCGCCAAGGAACAGCATGTAGAAGACCACCGGGAACCCCACCGTTATGAGCAGGAACCGCCAGCTGCGCAGCAGGCGGCCCACCTCGAAGCGGGCGAAGGCGACCAGGCCGCTCATGGCGGACCGGGCCCGCGCCCGGGGGGACCGGCCCCTGACGGATCGGCCTGGGTCAGCGCCACGAAGGCCTCGGCCAGCCCCGGGGAGCTGACCTCGATGTCGGTGAAGTCCACCCGGTGGGCGACCAGGGCCCGTACGGTGGCGTCGGCGTCGAGGGAGGCGATGGTGACGGAGCTGCCGTGGACATCCACCTCGGTGACACCCTCGAGCTGGTCGAGCAGGGCCGGCTCGGGACAGTCGCAGCGGAACCGGATCTGGCGGGCCGCCACCGCGGCCTTCAGGGCCGCGCCGGGCCCGTCGGCCACCACCCGGCCTCCGTTGATCACCACCACCCGGTCGGCGACCTCGTCGGCCTCGTGGAGGTGGTGGGTGGCGAACAGGGTGGTGCGGCCCTCCCGGGAGAACTGCCGGATCATCCTCCAGAAGGCCCGCTGGCCGACGATGTCCATGGCCGCGGTGGGTTCGTCCAGGAACACCAGGTCGGGATCGCCGGCGATGGCGATGGCGAAGCGGACGCTCTGGGCCTGCCCGCCGGAGAGCCGGGTGGCCGGCCGGTCCAGCAGGTATCCGATGCCGGCCCGCTCCACGATCAGGTCATAGGGGGCGGGTCGGGGGTAGAGGCGCCGGACCATCTGCAGCGCGGCGCCGACGCGCACCCCGGGGGGGAGGCCGGCACCCGAACCGGTCTGAAGCATGGCCCCGACCCGGCCCTGGGCGACGGCGGTGCGGGGCCGGGTGCCGAGCACCTCCACCGTGCCGGCCTGGGGCCTGAGCAGCCCGAGCAGGAGCGACAAGGTGGTGGACTTCCCGGCCCCGTTGGGTCCCAGGAGCGCGACCGTCTCCCCGCGCCCGACCCGCAGATCGATGCCCCGCAGGGCCTCGTGGTGCCCGTAGCTGTAGCGGACCGCCTCGAAGCGGACCGCCTCGTCCGGCCGCCGACCCTGGTCGTCGTGGCGGTCCTGGTCGTCGTGGCGGTCCTCGCCCGGAATGATGTCTCGCATCTCACCACCCCGATTCGGGGCCCGCTCCGGACGTTACGGTCCCGGGGCGTCGGGGGGCAGGGCCGTTCGGCCCACCGCCCCCCGCCGGGCCCGGGTCCCGGTCAGGCCCGGGGGGCGTCGGTCGCCGGGTACACCGACGACTGCAGGCGGCAGGTGCGCTTGAGCAGGATGGAGACCGGGCAGGCCCGGGCCACCACGTAGAGCCACTGGTTGAACCCGGCGAAGGCGGTGAGCACCAGGAACCACCGCGACACGGTGGCGGCCAGGAGGGCCGAGACCAGGGTTACGGTGCCGGCCATGGCGAACAGGACACGCTCCAGGGGCCAGCGGGGGGCGGGCCGGACGGTCACACCGGGGGCGGCGTAGGGGGTGGTTCGGGTCATCTGGCTGGTTCTCCTTCCAGGGGCAGCAACAGGGCTTCGAGTTGGGTGACCTGCCGCCGCAGGGTCCCGCAGATCTGGTCGCAGAGATCGAAGAGGCGCTCGTCGGCGATCGAGTAGAAGGCCCGGTTGCCCTCCTTGACACGCCTCACCATCCCGGCCTCCAGCAGGATGCCCAGGTGCTTGGACACGTTCTGCTGCGAGAAGCCGGTGGCGGTCTGCAGGTCCGCTCCCGTGGCCGCGCCGCTGCGCAGGACGTCGAGCAGCTTGATCCTGCTCGGCTCGCCCAGGACCCTGAACTGGTGGGCGATCAGCTCGACCAGGGCGTCGGGCAGCGGCGACGGAAGGGAACTCACCGCCACACCCTAACACAACCGGACAGTAGTTCAGTTGTTCTTGACGCGGGACCTTGGCCTCTGTGAACGGCACGGTCTCGGGCCCAACCTCGATGGGCACGCAGTCGGACGAGCACGAGGGAGGATCCCGGATGCGCAGGAAAGTGACCGCTCTGCTGGTATCCCTGGCCTTCGCCGCAGCCGGAGTGACGGCCGTCGCGGCCCGACCGGCGGCGGCCGACTCGTCGCAGCTGCCCGGCATGTGCAGCGGCCGGGCCGATCCCAACCTGGTGGTGATCGCCCACGCCAACGGTCGGCTAGCGCGAGAAGCGCAGAAGATGATCCTCAACGTGGAGACCGACGCCGCGGCCCACGCCACCGGCAGCCTGGTGTTCGGCCAGGGGCCTGCGACGCTGACCGCCACGGACTGGTGCCGGGTGTGGCAGCACCAGGAAGGTCAGCAGTCGAACGGCAGCTGCGAGGAGCCCTACCCCACCGGGGCCCTCACCGCCCATGCCGTGGGTCTCGGCACACAGGCCGGGCGGACCATGCTGGTACGCGTCGATGTCCGCCAGCTGTCCGACGGGCAGGGGCTGTACCGGCTGCGGTACCGGCCATGGCCTCCCGGTGAGCAGGTGACCGCCCAGGAGGAGGACAACTGCGGCGACGAGGGCTGGACCTGGTACCCCGCCGAGGAGGAGTGGGCCCCGCTCAGCCAGGTGATGATTCGGACCACCGCGGCGCCGTAGGCCACCGGGCGCCGCCCGGGCGTTGCGCCCTCCCTCCCCCTGTCGGCGTCGCGCTCCGGACGGCCTACAACCGCCCCCGGGCGTTGCACCTAGCGGTGCAGTTGCAGGAGGTGCTCGACGTCGTTGGCCGCCACTCCACCGAAGGTGTCCACCGGGTGGTAGGCGGAGCGCAGGGCCGCGGTGCTCGATTCCCACGCCGCCCACGACGTGCCGTAGAAGGTGGTCGACGCCGGGCTGACGGGTCCCAGCTCCTGCCCCACCAGCAGCGTGACCGGGGAGGCGAGGCGGGCCGCGGCCTGCACCACCGGGGAGAAGTCCTCCTCCGTGCCGCCCGGCCCCGAGGCGTGGTTGCGGTAGGTCATCACGTTGACGTAGGACCCGGGCACCCGGCCCAGCGCCGTAAGCGCCATCGACAGAGGGTCCGCGGTCGTCGAGTCAAGCGTGACCTGCGGCGCTCCCCCACCCACCCCGTCGAACCAGAACGGCACGGCGAAGCCCAGCGACCCGGGGAGGGCCAGGGCGTCCCAGGAGGTCGCCACCGAGTCCACCATCTCTACGAACCCGAGGGAGTAGTCGCCCTGGTTGGCCGACCAGCCCGGCAGCGTCCACGGCTCGACGTCGAACTGGAGCCCGGCCGGCATCCGACCTTCGCTCAGGGCTCTCATACGGGTCATCACCTGCAGGGCCGCGGAGGGTCCGGCGGTGTCCGATGTCGACCAGTGCGGATCGCCCACCAGGGCGTGCACCCGGATGCCCTTCCCGGCCCCGAGGGCCACCAGTTCACGGAAGCTGCCCAGGTAGCCGGCGAGAGCCGGGTCCTGGGCCTCCAGCATGCTCACCGACCGGGTGATGTCCACGAACAGGTCAGTGATGTGCAGAGCGGCCAGGCTGCGGAACCGGGCGGCGTAGTCCCCGGGCTCCGCCCAGGTGGCGTCGTTCCACTCGTAGGCGCTGAGCGAGTCGGCATCGAAGCTTGACCGGGCCGGGGCCCGGTGCGGGTAACCGGTCAGGGTCGTCACGCTACCGGGGGTCGCCGGTGCCCTGTGGGCGAAACCGGCGGTCACCAGTGGGCCGGGACGGGGGTGCCAGAGGGTGAAACCACCGATCGCAACCGTTCCCCACAGCAGGGCCGAGCCGATCATCCGCCTGACTTTCATCCGCCGCACGCCGCTGTATCGCCCCCCGGGACGGCGGCATTTAGAAGGGTGTCGGCCGTCGACCGCCGATGCCGGGATTGCCGGTTTCGCGGGCGTCCCGGCGCCGGCGACTGCGCCGAAGGCCTCCCTCGGAGCCCGGACCGTGGCGGGCGGCCCGGAGCAGGACGACGTCGGTGATCACGAGCGGTGGAACGGTGAGCGGGGCCGGGCTCCGGCACGAGCCGGGACCGGGCACGAGCCGGGGCCCGGCGGCCGGGCCGGAGGCCTTCCACGCACGAGGGACAGTCCGGCGTCCCCCGTCGGATCCGGACTGGTGCAGGTGACCGACGCCCCTACTGGCCGGAAATCCGGCCGCGGTCGCATGGTTCGGGACAGGAACACACTCACCAGGAGAGACACCATGAAAAAGACGTGGCGTGGTTACGGACGGTTGCCGAAGATCGGCGTAGGGGTGCTGGTGGCAGCGACCGCCGTATCGGCGGTCCCGGGCCTGGCCAGCGCGGCGGGAGGCCGGCCCATCGGCGTGGGCAACGGAAAGGGCGGCGGTAGCGGCGAGACCACGGTCGCCAACAATCTGTCCAACCCGGTCTACTTCGCCAGCAACGTCGGCGTCCTGGGCCTACCCAACGACAACCCCCTCGGACCCCCTGCTACCGCAACCTGGACGGGCCTGCGGATCCCGTCCGGCCCGGGCGGTACACCCACCTACAACACCTCCTTCGACTGGAACGGCACGCTGGTCTGGCCGCAGGCCCTGGAGGGCAACTCCTGGCAGGCCACATGGGGCACCAACACCGCTCCATCGACCGTGCAGCAGCCCACCGTGGCGGACTGGGGCGACAACATCCTCGGGACCACCACCACGTTGAAGTCCTTCGCTCTGAACACCGCCATCCGGGTGGAGATCAAGCTGACGCCGGGCGGGAGCAACCCGGTGACCTCCGGCTTCTACCAGACGATGACCAGCAGCGGCACCGGCTCGTCCGAGAAGTTCGCCGCTGACAAGAACTCGATGACCGCCTTCGGCAATGCCTCACAGCCCTCCGAGACGGTGTTCACCGGGGGCGCCACCATGACCCTGGCGGACATCACGGGCGGTACCACCGTCCGTACCTT
>JAKAXN010000127.1 GCA_021816565.1 Actinomycetes bacterium | reverse complement strand
GGTGAGCTGCACCGCCACCTCAACGTGTTCCTCAACGACGACGACATCCGCTATCTCGGCAAGCTCGATGCCAAGGTCGGCGACAGCGACACGCTGACGCTGATGCCGGCGGTGGCCGGCGGGGCGGTCTGATGGCCCGCTACGAGAGTGTCCTCGACCTGGTGGGCAACACGCCGATGGTCGACATCAGCGTGCTGAGCCCCAACCCGAAGGTGGCCATCGTGGCCAAGCTGGAGGGTTGGAACCCGGGCGGATCGGTCAAGGACCGGGCAGCCAAGGCCATGATCGAGGAGGCCGAGAAGGACGGCAGCCTCGAGCCGGGGCAGCAGATCCTCGAGTCCTCGTCGGGCAACACCGGCATCGCCCTGGCCATGATCGCCCGGGTCAAGGGCTACCCGATCAAGATCGTTCTGCCCGAGAACGTCTCGGTGGAGCGTCGCCAGCTGCTCGAGTCCTGGGGCGCGGAGATCATCGACTCCCCTGGAACCGAGGGCTCCAACGGGGCCATGCGCCGGGCCCAGGCCCTGGCCGCCGAGCACCCCGACTGGTGGTTCCCCTACCAGTACGCCAACCCCTCGAACCCGAAGGCCCACTACGAGGGCACCGGGCCCGAGATCTGGCGCGACTGCCCCGAGGTGACCCATTTCATCGCCGGGCTGGGTACCGCCGGCACCCTCATGGGGGTGGCCCGCTTCCTCAAGGAGCGCAACCCCGACATCCAGGTGTGGGCCGTCCAGCCCCCCGCCGGGGAGATGGTCGACGGGCTCAAGAACCTCGACGAGGGCTTCATCCCCCCAGTGTTCGTGGACAACGACGGCTATGAGCTGCTGGACCGCAGCAAGGTCGTCGGGCCCCGCGAGAGCGTGGAGTGGACCCGCAAGCTCATGGACGTCGGCATCTTCGCCGGGATCTCCTCCGGGGCCATCATGGCCGCGGCGGTCAAGTGCGCCCGCGAGATCGAGGAGGGCGTGATCGTCACCATCGTCTGCGACGGCGGCTGGAAGTACCTCTCCACCGGGGCCTGGACCGACGACATCGATGCGGTCACGGAACGGGCCAAGAAGGTCATCTACTTCTAGACCCTTTAACCTGGGCCTTCGGATGGATGAGCGGCCCATCGGGATGTTCGACAGCGGCTTCGGCGGCCTCACGGTGGCCCGGGCCGTCATCGACCTGCTGCCCGACGAGAACCTGGTCTACATCGGTGACACCGGTCGCTACCCCTACGGCCCCCGCCCGCTGGAGGAGGTGAGCGGGTTCGCCCGTCAGATCACCGCCAAGCTGGTCGCCGAGCACGACGTCAAGCTGGTGGTGGTGGCCTGCAACACCGCCGCCGCGGCGGGAGTGGCCGACCCGGGGGTGCCGGTGCTCAACGTCATAGAACCCGGAGTCCGCTCCGCCCTGCGGGCCACCGGCACCGGCCGGGTCGGCGTCATCGGCACGGTGGGAACCATCTCCTCCGGGGCCTACCAGCGGGCCTTCGAGGCCGCCGGGCCGGGCGGTGGTATCGACCTGACATGCGCCGCCTGCCCCGGGTTCGTGGAGTTCGTGGAGCGGGGCGAGACCGATTCCGATCAGGTGTACGTGCTGGCCGAGCGGCTGCTGGCGCCGGTCCGGGAGGCCAAGGTGGACACCCTCCTTTTGGGCTGCACCCACTATCCGTTCCTGGCCCGCACCATCAGCGACGTGGTGGGCCGTGACGTGGTGCTGGTCAGCTCGGCTGACGAGACGGCCTTCGAGCTGCGGGCCACCCTGGCCAGGCTGGGCCTGGCCAGGGTCGGGCCGCCGTCGGGGCGCCACAGGTGGATCTCCTCTGGCGACGTGGCGACCTTCCGGGAGCTGGGCCGGCGGCTGCTCGGCCCGGAGATAGACGACGTCGAGGCGTGGGAACCCGGGTGAGCGGCCTCTCCGTCACGGTGCTCGGTTGCGACGGCTCCTACCCGGGGCCGGGCGGCGCCGGCTCGGGGTACCTGTTGCGCTGCGGCGGTACCTCCGTGTGGCTCGACGCCGGACCGGGAACCCTGGCCAACCTCCAGCGCCACGTCTCCATCGAGGAGCTCGACGCGGTGGTGGTCAGCCACGAGCACGTGGACCACTGGTCCGATCTGGAGCACCTGGCGGTGGCCTGCCGGTGGGTCGTCCCCCGCCCACCGGTCCCGCTCTACTGCGAGGCCGACCTGGTGTCGATGTTGAGGACACCGGCCGGCGGGGCCCTGGCCTGGACCGCCACCTCCCCGGGGACGGAGCTGGGCGTGGGGGAGCTGCGCTTCTTCTTCTCCCGGACCGACCATCCGGTCCCGACTCTGGCGGTACGCGTCGAGGGAGGGGGCCGCAGCCTCGGCTACTCTGCCGACTCCGGGCCCGACTGGGGCCTGTCCGAGCTGGGAGAGGGCCTGGACCTGGCCCTCTGCGAAGCGACCTATCTATCCGACAGGGAGGGCTCCTTGCCTCACATGAGCGCCCGGCAGGCCGGGCTGACCGCCCGGGCCGCCGGGGTGGGAAGGCTCGTCATCACCCATCTGTGGCCGCGCACCGATCGCCGGGCCGCCCAGGCGGAGGCCGAGTCCGCTTTCGGTGCCCCGGTCGCGGTGGCCGCCACCGGCGACAGGTACGAGGTATGACCGCCCGGGCCGACGGTCGGGCCCCCAGGGAGCTGCGACCGGTGGAGCTGCTGCGGGACTACACGGTCTTCGCCGCCGGGTCGGTGCTCCTCCGGATGGGGCGGACCCACGTGCTGTGCACCGCATCGGTGGCCGAGGAGGTACCGCGCTGGATGCGCAACACCGGGCGGGGCTGGGTGACCGCCGAGTACTCGATGCTCCCGGGCGCCTCGCCGGAGCGCATCGACCGGGAGGCGGCCCGGGGCAAGCAGTCCGGGCGCACCCAGGAGATCCAGCGCCTGATTGGCCGCTCCCTGCGGGCCGTCACCGACCTCGAGGCCATGGGGGAGGTGCAGATCACCCTCGACTGCGACGTGCTCCAGGCCGACGGCGGCACCCGCACGGCCAGCATCTGCGGCGCGTACGTGGCGCTGCACGACGCCTGCACCCGGCTCATGAACATCGGCCGGCTGCGGACCCATCCCCTCCGGGAGGCCTGCGCTGCGGTGTCGGTCGGGGTGGTCGGAGGCGTTCCCATGCTGGACCTCGCCTACAGCGAGGACAGCCGGGCCGAGGTGGACATGAACGTGGTGATGACCGCGTCGGGGCAGTTCGTCGAGGTGCAGGGCACCGCCGAGGGGGCTCCCTACAGCCGGGCCGAGCTCGACGAGCTGCTGGGCCTGGCCGAGCACGGGATCGGTTCCCTGCTGCAGGCCCAGGCCGCGGCCCTGGCCGAGCCTCCGCCGCCGCGCTCGTGACGGCGTTCGTCCTGGCCACCGCCAACCCGGACAAGGCCGCCGAGATCGCCGCCATCCTGGGCTCGGGCGTGGAGTTGTCGCCCCGTCCCGACGGGGTGGGGGAGATCGAGGAGACCGGAGACACCCTGCTGGAGAACGCCCGCCTGAAGGCCCGGGCCATCGCCGAGGCCACCGGGATGCCGGCCATCGCCGACGACACGGGCCTCGAGGTGGACGCCCTCGACGGCGACCCGGGGGTCCGCTCCGCCCGCTTCGCCGGGGAGAACGCCACCTACGCCCAGAACGTGGCCAAGCTGATCGCCGACCTCGACGGAGTGGACGAGCCCCGGACGGCCCGGTTCCGCACGGTGGCCCTGGCGGCATGGCCGGACGGGCGGGAGTTGGCCGCCGAGGGCTTCGTCAACGGTCGCATCATCGGCGTTGCTCGCGGCTCGGCCGGTTTCGGATACGACCCCGTGTTCGTGCCCGACGAGGGCGACGGCCGGACCTTCGCGGAGATGGCACCGGAGGACAAGCACCGGCTCTCCCACCGGGGCCGGGCCTTCCGGGCCCTCGCCGGCCTGCTGGGAAGCGCCGATCCCGCTTGAATGTAGGCCCATAAGCACCACGTCGCGAGCACCCGCTGCCGGGCGCGCCCGCCGGGAGCCGCTGGCCGGCCCGGAGCCGGGCGTCCGAACGTCGCGCGCCCGGAGCGGCCGGGCCCGGGACCGGCGCCCGGGGGACGTCCCGCCGGCGGTGGCCGGCGCCATGGTGGTGGCCCTCACCGGGCTCAGCCTGGGGCTGGGCTTCTACCACCTGAGCAGCCGCAGCCTGTGGCTGGACGAGGGCTACACCTGGTTGACGGCGGCTCAGAACGTCAAGGGCATCACGGCCATCGCCGCCTCCCAGGGCTATCACCTGCTGCCGTACTACCTGCTGATCCACGTCCTGATCGGCTGGTTCGGCGACAGCGCCTTCGTGATGAGGGCCCCTTCCGTGATCGCCGGTGCCGCCGCCGTGCCGCTCATGTACCTCCTGGCCGCCCGCCTGGCCGGCCGCAGGGTGGGGCTCTACGCGACTGTGCTGCTGGCGGTCAGCCAGCCCCTGGTGTTCTGGCAGCAGAACGCCCGTGACTACGCCTTCGTCGTGCTCCTGGCGGTGGCCTCCACCCTGGCCGCGGTGGTGGGCATCCAGGACGGGTCCCTGGGGCCGCTCATCGGCTGGGCCCTGATCATGGCCGTCGGCTGCTACACCCACCCGGAGATGCTGCTGCTGGTGATCCCCCAGGAGCTGGTCATGTTCCTGTGGTCCGGCTCGAGGCGTGTCCGGGTCGGGATCGTCGGGCTCACCATGGTCGGGGCCCTGCTCAACCTCCCGGTCCTGCTCAACGCCGTGCACAGCTCGGTGTACCAGACGACCCCGCTCCTGCCCCCGGGGGTCGGATCGGCCACCGAGATCGCGACCTTCCTGGCCTCGGGGGCCGGCACTGCCGTGCCGGTCACCGCCACCGACCACGCCCTGCTCGGTATCACCTTCGCCCTGGCCGTCATCGGGGTGGCCATGCTGGGGGCCGACCTGGTCGATCGGGGATGCAACCGGTCCAACCTGGGCCTGGGTCTCGGGCTGGCCTGGCTGGTCCTGCCGCCGGTCATCTCGTGGCTGGTCTCGGAGAGCGGCCACCCCGACTTCCTGGACCGCTACCTGATCCTCAGCCTCCCGGCCGCCTCGCTGGTGATCGCCCTGGTCCTCGGGCGGGTGCAGCCCCGCAGCCTGGGCTTGTTCGGGCTGGTCTACCTGCTCATCTTCCGATTCGGGGTGCTGGCGCCGTCCTACAGCGCCCCCCTCGACGACTTCTCCACCGCCACCGCCGACCTGCTGGCCGCGGCCCGCCCGGGGGACTGCGTGACCATCGCCAGCAATCAGGCCCGCACGCTCTACGACTACTACTCGGCCCGGCTGGCCCGGTCCGCGGGCGGCCGGTTGACCCAGCCGGTGCAGGTGCTGCCTTTCGCCGTCAACGGCAGCCCCCAGGTGGTCCTGGCCTTCAACGACCTGCCGCTCGGGGACTACCGCAACGCCCAGCAGCCGCAGTTCGTGGCCCAGGCCGCGACCGGCTGCCGCCGCATCTGGCTGTTCCAGAGCCATGTGGGATCGCCGACCGGCTCGGCCACCTCGCAGCTTTTCTACCGGTCGCTCCTCACCCTGGAACGCAACCTTCAGCTGTACTTCCGGCCGGCCGGCCAGTTCAACTACCACGGCGTGGCCGTGTCGCTGTTCGACCGGGACCGCCGGCCCGGGTAGCGCCGCCGGCGGTGTCACCGGTCGGACCCGACCGTCCGGTACGCTCGGCAATAGAAGGAGAGATTTCTTACCGGGGGATCCGCCAGGCAATCGCCGTAACTGTGGGAGCGTGGAGCGGATGACCCAGCCGGAGGGGACAGTGGAGTCCGGCGAGGACGCCGGCCGCCGGCACCTCCACCCGGGTCCCGGGCCGGTCGAGCGGACCGGCACCGAAGGGCGGCCGCTGGCCACCCCGACCGGAGCGCCGAAACCGGCAGCCGGGTCCCGGCCCAAGCGGCGGGGCCTGAGGGGTCGCCTGCCCCGCCCGGTGTGGACGGTCGGCCGGCTCCTCATCCTGGCCCTTCTGCTCGAGTACCTGGTCGTGCCGCAGCTGGCCGGTCCCCGCAAGGTCGTCCACCTCCTGACCCAGGTCAACCCGGGGCTGCTGGTGGCCGGGGTGGGTCTGGAGGCCGCCGCCCTGATCGCCTACGGCAAGCTCACCCAGGCCGTGCTCCCCGGTGGGGAGCGGATCGGCTTCTGGACCATCTTCCGCATCGAGATCACCACGCTGTCGGTGAGCCACTGTGCGCCCGGGGGATCGGCGGCTGGAGCCGCCCTCGGGTACCGGCTGCTCACCCAGTCCGGGGCCGAACCGGGCGACGCCGGCTTCGCCCTCGGGGTGCAGGGCATCGGCTCGGCGGTCGTGTTGAACGTCATCCTGTGGCTGGCCCTGATCGTGTCCATCCCGGTCTGGGGTTTCTCGGTGGTCTACCTGCTGGCTGCGGCCGTCGGTGCCATCCTGCTGCTCGCGTCCGGCGGCCTGGTCTACGGCCTCACCCGCGGCACCTCCCGCATCGGGGGGCTGCTCGAGCGCATAGGGGCCCGGGTGCCGTTCATCGATGCCGCCGCCCTGCGCCGCTCGTTCGAGCAGCTGGCCGGCCGCCTGACCCAACTCAGCCGCAGCCGGGACGTGTTGCGCACCGCCTTGGTGTGGGCCGTCCTCAACTGGCTGCTCGACGCTGCGTCGCTCTGGGTCTTCGTGGGTGCCTTCGGGCACTGGGTCAACCCCGACGGCCTGCTGGTGGCCTACGGGCTGGCCAACGTCCTGGCCGTGATCCCCATCACCCCCGGCGGCCTCGGCGTGGTCGAGGCCGCCCTGACCACTCTCCTGGTCGGCTTCGGCACCGCGAGGGGCGTGGCCACCCTGGGTGTCATCGTCTACCGCCTCATCCAGTTCTGGGTGCCCATCCCCCTGGGCGGGCTGGCGTACCTGTCGCTTCAGGTGGACCGGCCGGGCAGGCACGGCTGGCGGGTGTGGAAATGGCATGTTCCGCTCCTGCACCGGGCCCTGGTCCACCGGGCCCGCCGGGAGGTGTCGGGGCCGCCCGGCCAACCCCGCTGATCGACGGCCGCGGCGATCCTTTCCGTCGCCGGGCCGGACGGCTACTGTTCGGGGGTCCATCCGGGGCGGACCTGGAGCAGGGAAGGCTAAATGGGTTATTTCGACGCGTCCGTTACCCGACTGCGTGCCGCTGCGGGGGTCATCGCGACCGTGCTGGCCGCGGTCGTTGCGGGGCTGGCCGCCCCTGCGGTCCCGGCCTTCGCCGCCGGGTCGACCACCACCTCGACGACCACTCCGACCACCTCGACCACGACCCCCACCACCAACCCGCCCGGCACGGGCACTTCGGCGTCATCGGCGGGCTACTGGCTGGCCGGTGGGGACGGGAACGTCTACGCCCTGGGCACCACCAACTACGGCGGGCTGAAGGGTGTCAGCCTCAACAAGCCGGTGGTGGGCGGCTCTCCCACCGCCGACGGCCTCGGCTACTGGCTGGTGGCCTCCGACGGGGGGATCTTCTCCTTCGGCGACGCCCGGTTCTACGGCTCCACGGGCAACATCACCTTGAACAAGCCCATCGTCGGGATGGCCGTCGACCCCGCCACCGGGGGGTACTGGATGGTGGCGTCCGACGGGGGTGTCTTCAGCTACAACGCCCCGTTCTACGGGTCCACGGGTGCCATCAGGCTCAACAAGCCGGTCGTGGGGATGGCCGTCACCCCCGACGGCGGCGGCTACTGGCTGGTGGCCTCCGACGGGGGGATCTTCGCCTTCGGCGACGCCCGGTTCTACGGCTCCACCGGCAACATCGCCCTGGCCCGGCCCATCGTCGGCATGGCCGCCATGCCCGACGGGGACGGCTACTGGATGGTGGCCTCCGACGGGGGCATCTTCGCCTTCGGCTCCGCCGGGTTCTACGGTTCCCACGGCGGGACGGCCAACGCCGCCCCGTTCGTGTCCATGGCCTCCACCCCCGACGGGAAGGGGTACTGGCTGGTCGACGCCGACGGAGGAGTCTTCACCTACGGCGACGCCCCCTTCCTGGGCACCGCCGGTACACCGTCGGCTCCCGTCGTGGCTGTCCTGGCCACCCGCATCGGCTACCCGTTCCCTCCCGGCGGGACCGGTTACGACATCTCGCAGTACCAGTGCCCGGACTACCCCTACCACACCGCCTCGCTTCCGACCGCGGCTCAGGCCGTGTCGGTCATCCAGGCCAGCGGGGGTGCCATCAACAAATCCCAGCCTTCCGGGTGCTACCAGCAGGAGGCCCAGTGGGCCGGCCCCAACGTGTCGTCGTACATCTTCATGAACGAACTGCCGAGTCCGGCCCCGTCTGAGTCGATGACCGGCCCGGCCGGTAGCTGCAGCCCCACGCAGGTGGTGTGCCAGAGCTACAACTTCGGTTACTACTGGGCCCGGCACTGGGTCTCCTACTCCCGGAACCTGGGGGTGGCCTCCACGCTCTGGTGGCTCGACGTCGAGCAGGACAATCCCTTCTGGAACGGTCAGTCGACGACCAGCAACGCCAACGTCATCAGCGGGGCGGTGGCCGGCCTGAGGTCCATGGGCGTGCTGCCGGGCATCTACTCCACGGCGGTCCAGTGGGGCCAGATCACCGGCAACCAGCTGAGCTTCCCGAACATCCCCCTCTGGGTACCGGGTGCCGGCAACATCTCGGGCGGCACCTACAGCGCCCAGAACTTCTGTGCCGGAACCGTGCCTGGGAACTACGGGTGGGAGTACGCCCCCTTCGCCGGGGGCAAGATCGTTCTCGTGCAGTACGGCTACGGCGGTAACGGCTACACCGGCCCGGCCAGCCAGTACGACCAGGATTACGCCTGCACCCAGTAGGGGCGGCTCTCCGGCCTGGCGCCGGCTCTCAGCGGTTGCCGGCCAGCCTGGCCCGGAGGGGGCCCACCACCGCCGCCGGGGTGAAGCGGCGGGCCGCCACTTCGGCGGCCGCCGAACGCAGCCCGTCCAGCCGGTCCCGGTCGGCGGCCAGCGCCCGGAGGGCCGAGGCGATGGCCTCCGGGTCACCGGCGGGGACGTAGACAGCCGCCGGGCCGAGGGCCCGGCGCTGGGGGGCGGTGTCAGAGGTGACGACGGCGCATCCGGCCGCCGCCCCCTGGTACACCTTGTTGGGCACCACCCGGGCGGCCTTGGGGGTGGTGCCGAATATGCCCAGGCACACGTCGTGGGCGGCCACCAGGGTGGGCAGGTCGTCGGGATCGACCCATTCCAGCCATCTGGCCGGCGCGTCCGGTCCGGCCGCGGCCCGGGCCGCCGGCTGGTCCTGGCCGGTGCCGACCATGGTCACCTCGACGGTCCCGTCGTCGGCCAGCATCTCGAGCGCCCGGCCCAGGTGGGTGGCGCCCTGCAGGGGGGTGTACAGGCCGAAGAACACCACCTTCAGCGCCGGCCCCGGCCCGCCTGTGGCCCGGGCGGCAGCGGCCCGGCGACCGGCGTCGAACCACGACGTCGGCGCCCCGACCGGGACCACCGTCACCTTGGCGGAGTGGACCGCCGGGACCAGGGCGGCGTTCTCCTCGGTGTCGACCACCACCACGTCGGCCAGTCGGCACGCCAGGCGGTCCAGGCCACCCAGGGCGGCCAGCGCCAGGGGCGATCTGACGCCCCGGTCCCGGGCGGTGTCGGCCCCGAACACCAGCTGGTCGAGCACCACCGGCGGGTGGCGGGCCGGGAACAGGGCCCGGGCCAGCAGGACGTCGAGGTGGCCCAGGTAGCCGACCACCACCGCGTCGGGCCGGGGCCCCCGGTCGCGCCGCCGGGCCTCGCCGGCCACCCCGGCCCAGCACCGGGCCACTCCGGCCAGCGCCCGGGGGATCAGCCACGGCCGGCGGAGGATGGCCACCCGGTCGGCGGTGCTGAGCGCCAGCGGGCGGTTCGCCTCCCGGATGTGGTCGCCGTAGGCCGCCAGCCCTTCCAGGATGACGCCGACGCGGGGATGTCTCCGCCGGTCGTAGGTGCCGAACCCGAGGATCTCCAAGCGGCGCCAGCCTAGGCCGGCGCCTAGCATCGGCCCGGATGGAGAGCCGGGTGCTGGGCCGGTCGCCGGGGTTTACCCGCCGGACGCTGGGCCGGGTCGGGGCCGCCCGGACCGCGGCCGGGGTGGCGGTGGCGGTGCTGGCCCTGGCGGGGGCGGCCGTGGCGGCCGCCGGGGAGCGGCGGTCCTTCGTGGAGGCCTTCGCCCGGATCGGGGTGTGGCCGGTGGTGGCCGCCACCGGCTGCGGCCTGGTCGGGGTGGGCGCCAGCTATCCGGTGTGGCGGCAGGTGCTGTCCGCCCTGGGCGTCCGCCTCGAGCGCAGCCCCGGGGCTCGCATCTTCTTCGTCAGCCAGCTGGGCAAGTACATCCCGGGCTCGGTGTGGCCAATGCTCATGCAGGTGGAGGCGGGGCGGGCCCGGGGGGCGTCGCGGCGAACCATGCTGGCCGCCAACCTGATCACGCTGATGATCTCCTGCACCGCCGGTCTGGTGCTGGCCGCGGCCATCCTCCCGGTGTACGACCGGCAGGCCTTCGACACCTACTGGTGGGGACTGCTGGCCGTTCCGGTCCTGCTCGGCCTGCTCCACCCCCGGGCCATGACCGGGCTGCTGGACCGGGTGGCGGCCCTCCTGCACCGGCCGCCCCTGGGGGGGCGGCTGGAGCCGGCGGCCGAGGTCCGGGCCTTCGGTCTGGCCGTGGTCTCGTGGCTCGGCTACGGCCTCGAGCTGGCAGTGCTGGCCTCGGCCGCCACCCGGTGGAGCCTGGCGACGGTGGCCCTGTGCATGGGGGCCATGTGCCTGGCGGTGCCCCTCGGCATTCTCTTCGTGCCGGCCCCGGCCGGCCTCGGGGTCCGCGACGTGGTGCTGGCCCTGGCCCTCGGCTCGGTCATGCCGGGCGGCCGGGCCCTGGCCGTGGTGGTGGCATCGCGGGCGGTGATCGTGGCG
>JAKAXN010000126.1 GCA_021816565.1 Actinomycetes bacterium | reverse complement strand
GTCGAGAGCCGAGGGGGCGCCGGGACCGGATTCCACCCGGCCGGTGATGCGGGTCCCGAGGTGCGAGACGTTGCGCAGGCCGAGCACCGAGGGCCGGTCCGGCACCACCAGATCGCGGCACACCGGGGCCAGGGCGGCGGCGATGGCGTCGATCACCACCTGGTGCTCGTGGCGGGCCTTGGGCGATCCCATGAGCCCGGCCACCAGGGCCTCGTCGCCGTGCACGTCGCCGCTCCGGGCGACGGTGCCGGCCAGCGGGTGGCTGACCACCTCGGTGCCGTACCGGCTGATGAGCAGCTCCGGGCTGGCCCCGAGGAACCCCTCCACCGAGTACACCATGCACGACGGGTACAGGGCGGCCAGCCGCTCCAGGACGTCGGACACGACGAAGGGCCGGTTGGCCTCTATGTCGATCCGGCGGGCCAGCACCACCTTGCGCAGGTCGCCGCGCTCGAGGACCCTCACGGCCTCGGCGACGACCTCCTTCCACTCGTCGTGGGTCATGGTCGGCGCCAGCGCGAAGCGGTCCGGCGGGGACGCCGCAGCCCGGTCGGACTCCGGCTGGCCGGACCCCGGGCCGTCCGGCTCGATCGTCGTCATCCAGCCGGTGTCGCCGTCGCGGCCCCAGATCAGCCGGGGTACGACCAGGTGGCCGGGCGCCGTCGGGTCGAACGGCAGGGCGCCGATGGCGACCGGGCCGGTGCCCGGCCGGCCGAGCGGGTCGTCGGTGTCGATCGACGCCAGGGCGTCGGACACGGCGGCGGCCGCGCCGGGATCGGCGAGCCCCTCGGGCAGGTCGATCCGCCGTGCCACCCCGACGCCGGCCAGCCCGGCGTGCTCCCCCCGGAACAGCCAGCCGTCCTCCCCGGCCCGGGCCAGGAGGTCCGGTGGCTCCGGCAGGGAGACGGTCGTGGCCCGCAGCCGGGGGCCGCTCACTCCAGAACCTTCCGGGTGGCGGTGATCAGCTGGGTGATGCCCGCCGAGAGCCTCCTGCGCCGGACCGCCCCGAAACCGGCCTCGCCCAGCATCTCCACGATCCGCTCGCCGGGGGGCAGGTAGGCCACCGAGCGGGGCAGGTACCGGTACGCCTCCCGGTCCGAGATCAGCCCCCCGATGCGGGGCACCACGTGACCGAAATACACGGCGTGACCGGTGCGCAGGACCGGGTTGGACGGGATGGACACGTCGAGCAGGGAGACCCGCCCGCCGGGGCGGATGACCCGCCCCAGCTCGGCGAACACCGGGGGCAGCGCCACGAAGTTCCGCAGGGCGAACCCGCTGATGGCCCCGTCCAGGGCGCCGTCGGGGAACGGCAGGTTGAGAGCGTCCCCCTGCAGCAGCGGGGCCCCTGTCCGGGCGTGCGCCAGCATCCCGAACGACAGGTCCACTCCCACCGGTCGGTGGCCGGCGGCGTCGAGGTCCCGGCACAGGTCTCCCGTCCCGCAGGCCAGGTCCAGGACCTGCGAGCCGGGGCCCAGGTTGAGCGCCGCGACCGCCTTCTTGCGCCACATCCGGTCCAGACCGAAGGTCATGATCCGGTTGACCACGTCGTAGCGCGGCGCGATCGTGTCGAACATGGTCCGCACGGCGCGGACCTTCTCCGCCCCCTGCGGGAGAGTCAGGAGTAGTAGCGGAAGAGCACCTCGGCGACACACACCGGCTTGCTTCCGCCCTCGATCTCGTACGTGACGTTGAGCTGGACCTGGGCCCCGCCGTTGACGTCCTCCACGCTGCCCAGCTCCACTCCGGCCCGGACCCGGGAACCCACCGGCACCGGCGAGGGGAAGCGCAGCTTGTTGAGTCCGTAGTTGATGCCCATCGCCACGCCCGACACCTCGAACGCCTCGCTGATCAGCGTCGGCGTCAGCGACAGCGTCAGGTACCCGTGGGCGATCGGTCCCCCGAAGGGGCCGGCCTTGGCCCTCTCCACGTCGACGTGGATCCACTGGTGGTCGCCGGTGGCGTCGGCGAACAGGTTGACCTGCTCCTGGGTCACCTCGTGCCAGTCGCTGTGTCCGAGGTGCTGGCCGACTCGCTCCTTCAGGCCGGCGATACCGTCGATCTTGGTGGTCATGGGGGCAGGCTACGTCAGGCCCGCTCCTTTTTCCTAAACGATCGGACGCCTAGTGGAACCAGGTGCGGCGGTAGCTACGGCTCTGCGGATGGAGCAGCAGGGCCAGCAGCGCGCCGTAGAAGAGCAGGTTCAGGATGAGGACGAAACTGAAGCTGAGGATCATGAAGACGATCCACAGCGCGGTCAGCGCCACTCCGAGCCAGTAGCCCCACTTCTTCTCGTTGGCCACTCCCAACCCGGCGGCAGCCTGGCCCAGGACCAGGATCGTCCCGATGGGGACGGCCATCACCTGCCCGTCGAGAAGACCGAACACGGCGTTGATGTACATGATGACTGTCGCCATCATGAGGGTCTGGGGCTGGGTCCTGTCGATCCAGCGCAGCTGCGACGGCATAGCTACAAGTGTGGCACCGGGACGGCGCTAACTCCGACCGCCTCGTCCGCTCGGGCCGCCAGCTGACCGCAGGCGGCGTCGATGTCCGTGCCCCGGTTCCGCCGGACGGTGGCGTTGACGCCCAGATGGTGCAGATCGTCCCGGAAGCGGCGGACGCCCGCCGGGTCGGTGCCCCTCACCCGGTACCCGGGTGTCGGGTTGAGCGGGATCAGGTTGACGTGGGCCCCCAGGGGGGCGGCGATGGAGGCCAGCTCCCGGGCGTCGGAGGGCCGGTCGTTGACCCCGGAGATGAGGGCCCACTCGAAGCTGAGCCGCCGGTTCTTGGCCGTCAGGTACTGGCGGCACACCTCCACCAGGGCCTCGAGGGGGTAGCGCCGGTTGAGCGGCACGAGTGAGTTGCGCAGATCGTTGTTGGCGGCGTGCAGCGACACCGCCAGGTTTACGGGCAGGGCCTCGTGGGCCAGGCGCCGGATGCCGGGCAGAACGCCCACCGTCGAGATGGTGATGTGGCGGGCCGAGATGTCCATGTCGGCGTTGATCCGCTCGACCGCCTCCCACACCCGCTCGTAGTTGGCGAGCGGCTCTCCCATGCCCATGAAGACGATGTTCGACAGCCGCCGTGGTTCGGCCGCCCGGCGGGCCGCGGCCACCTGCTCCAGGATCTCGCCGGTGGACAGGTTCCGCTTGAAGCCGGCCTGACCGGTGGCGCAGAAGCTGCAGTTCATGGCGCAGCCGGCCTGGCTGGAGACGCAGGCCGTGGCCCGGTCGGGGTAGAGCATCAGCACCGTTTCGAGCGACGCCCCGCCGGCGGCCGCCCACAGCCACTTCAGCGTCTGGCCGTCGTCGGACACCGACTCGGCCCGCCGGACCAGCGCCGGCGGGAAGCGGCCCTCCAGGTCGGCCCGCAGGTCCCTCGGCAGGTTGGTCATGTCGGCCGGGCGCCGGCCGGTGGCGTACAGCGCCTGCCACACCTGGCGGGCCCGGTAGGCGGGCTGGCCGGCCAGGGCGTCGGAGAGATCCTGCGGGCTCAGGTCGTACAGGCCGGGCGCCGGGCGGGCCCGGCTCACGACCGGTCCCCGTCGGCCGCTATGTCGCCCACGTAGGCCTGGTCGAGGTGGTTGATCACGAAGCCCATGTCGATGTAGAGCTTCACCGCCCGGGTGTTGCCGGCGTCGACGTAGAGCATCCCGGTGCGGAAGCCCCTCCGGTACAGGTCGTCGAGGCCGGCGGCGACCAGCCTGCGGCCGAGCCCGGGCTGGCGGGGCGCCTCCGGATCGACGGCTATCACGTAGATCTCCCCGAGGGGCGGGTCGTGGTCGGGGTGGCCCTTGGTCCAGCAGAAGCCGTCCACCCGGCCGTTGCCGTCCTCGTGGAGCAGGAATCCGGTGGGATCGAACCACGGTTCGGCCTCGCGCTGTTTGAGCGTGTCGAGGTCCCAGTTCCCCTGCTCGGGATGCCAGTGGAAGGCCCGGTTGTTGACCCCGAGCCAGGCGTCCTCGTCGATGCCGGGGCGGAACGGCCTGGTCCGGAACGCCGGGTCGGGTCGGTCCAGGTTGTAGGGGAGGGGCCGGCGCATCTGGTACAGGATCCGGCCCGGGGCCAGTCCGATGGCCGCCGCGATGCGGTCGTGGTCGGGTCGGGGCTGGTTCACCCACATGTGCACGTGGCCGCCGCCGGCCCCGGCGATCACCCGGGCCGCTTCCCGCACCAGGTCCTGTCCGATGGTGTTGCCGGGGGTGCGGTGGTGGGGGTCGACGACGTACTCGAGAGCCCAGCTGTCGGCGCCCCGGCTCACCTGGGCGTAGCCGACCGGGTGGTCGTGGGAGTCCTCCCAGGCCACCAGCCCGGCGAAACCGGCCCGGCCCCCCTGCACCAGGTCGAGCCAGGCGTGCTCGTCGATGGCGGCGTGGGCGTCCGCCGCAGTGGCGGCGTCCAGCAGGCCGGTCACCGCGTCGATGTCCAGCCGGCCCAGATGGCTCTTGATCTCGATCCGGTGCACCGCTGGCAGGGTACCGGTTGGCGGGTGGGGGCCCCGGCGGGACCGGGTCGGGGCGGCGGGTCCGGGCGGCGGGTCCGTAGGCTGGGGCGGTGGCCAGACCCCGTACCCCCAGAGGCCGGGCCGGTGAGACCGCCCGGCGCCTGGCCGAGCTCTACCCGGGAAGCACCGTGGACCTCTGCGAGCTGGACTTCGAGACCCCGTACCAGCTGCTCATCGCCACGGTGCTGTCGGCCCAGACCACTGACGTCCGGGTCAACTCGGTGACGCCGGCCTTGTTCGAGCGGTACCCCACCCCGTCGGACCTGGCCGCCGCCGACCCGGCCGAGGTGGAGGAGCTGATCCGCTCCACCGGCTTCTTCCGCTCCAAGGCCCGCAGCATCATGGGCCTGGCCCGGGACCTCGACCAGAGATTCGGTGGCGAGGTGCCGCAGGCCATGGAGGACCTGGTCACCCTGCCGGGAGTGGGGCGCAAGACCGCCAATGTCATCCGTAGCGTCGCTTTCGGCCTCCCCGGACTGGCCGTCGACACCCACGTCACCCGGCTCAGCCGCCTGCTGGGGCTGACCGAGTCCGACGACCCGGTGCGCATCGAGTCCGACGTGTGCGCCCTGCTGCCGGCGCGGGACTGGGGCACGCTCGGGCTGCGGCTGATCCTCCACGGCCGGCGGGTCTGCGTGGCCCGCCGCCCCCGCTGCTCCGAGTGCGCCCTGGCCGACTTCTGTCCCTCTGCGCACACCCCGACCCAGCCGGTGGCCCGGCGCAGGACCCGAGCGGTGGCCACCCCGGCGGAGTAGGACGGGGCGCCCTCCCCCCAGCGCCCGCCCCGGCCCGGCGGACCTAGCGGTCCAGGGCCCGGTTGAGCCGCCGCTCGGCGGTCCGAAGGGTCCGCTCCACCTCGAACAGCTCGGTCCCGAGAGCGTCGCGTTCACCACCGGCCAGGCCCTCGGCAATCTGGCCGACCTGGCCGACCAGCTCGTGCAGTCGGGTGGCAACGGAACTCAGTTCGGCGCGAGCAGTCATACAACTACCATCATGGACCCGATGGCTCCCCCCGCCGAATCGAACCCGTCCAGCCCCGCCACCCCGACGGCCGCCCCGGCGCCAGCCGACGGTCTGCTCACCACGATCGACCTGCGGGGCCACACCGGCGACCCGCGCCGGGCCCTGCCCGCCCCCGGGATCGTCGACGACGGGGAGGCGGCGGTGGCGGTGCGCGCCATCCTGGCCGACGTGCGGGAGCGGGGTGATGCGGCCCTGCGCGACACCACCGAGCGGTTCGACCGGGTGCGCATCGACGCCATCCGGGTGCCCCCCGGGGAGGTCCGGGCCGCCCTCGGGCAGATCCCCGGCGAGCTGCGGGCCGCCCTGGAGGCGGCGCATGACAACATCGTCGACTACCACCGCTCCCAGCTCCACCCCGACTCCCGCTACGAGCGTGACGGGGTCGTGATCCGGGAGCTGCGCAAGCCGGTCGACCGGGCCGGCCTGTACGTCCCCGGCGGCCGGGCCCCGCTGGCCTCCACCGTGCTGATGACCGCGGCGGCCGCCCGGGTCGCCGGGGTGGGGCAGCTGGCCATGTGCTCGCCGCCCGGGCCCGACGGGACGCTGGCCCCGGCCATCCTGGCCGCCGCCGCCATCGCCGGCGTGGACGAGGTGTACCGGGTGGGCGGGGCCCAGGCCGTGGCCGCCCTGGCCTACGGGACCGAGTCGGTGCCCGCGGTCGACGTCATCGTCGGGCCCGGCAACCGCTACGTCGCCATCGCCGAGAGGCTGGTGGCCGGGGAGGGGGCGGTGGGCGTGCCGTCGGCCTTCACCGGGCCCTCCGAGGTGGCGGTGGTGGCCGACGGAACCACCGACGCCACCTTTGCGGCGGTGGATCTGGTGGTCCAGGCCGAGCACGGACCGGACGGGCTGGCCTATCTGATCACCTGGTCCGACGAGGCCGCGGCCCGCATCGGTGCCGAGGTGGAGCGCATCACCCGGGAGTCGCCGCGACGGGCGGAGATCGAGGCCACCCTGGAGCGGGGCGGCTACACCGTCCTGGTGGAGGGGCCGGAGCAGGCCATGGCGGTGGCCAACGCGGTGGCCGCCGAGCACCTGGAGCTCATGACGGCCGACCCGGAGGCCCTGGTGCCCCGGCTCACCACCGCCGGGGCGGTGTTCCTCGGGCCGTGGGCCCCGGCCAGCGCCGGCGACTACGCGGCCGGCCCGAACCACGTGCTGCCCACCGCCCGTTCGGCCCGCTTCGGCAGCGCTCTGCGGGTGGACGACTTCTGCAAGTTCATCCACGTGGTCGACGTGGACCGCCGCGGCCTGGACCGACTGGCCCCGGCGGTCGAGGCCATGGCCGAGTCGGAGGGCCTGGCCGCCCACGCCGATTCGGTGCGTTACCGCACCGGCGCCAAGCCCCGGCCGACGTCGTGACCCTCCCCGAGCCGCGCCCCGACCTGGGCCTGCGGGAGGGCTACCACTCACCGCAGGTCGACGTGCCGGTGCGGCTCAACACCAACGAGTCCCCCCTGCCGCCGCCGCCGGAGTGGACCGAGCGGCTGGCGGAGGAGGTCCGCAGCATCCCCTGGAACCGCTACCCGGACCGGGCCGCGACCGGGCTACGGGCCGCCCTGGCCGGTCTGCACGGGGTGCGCCCGGATCAGGTGTTCTGCGCCAACGGCTCCAACGAGGTGCTGCAGTCGCTGTGCCTGGCCTACGGCGGGCCGGGCCGGACGGTGGCGGTGTTCGAGCCGACCTACGCCCTGCACTCCCACATCGCCCACCTGACCGGCACGGCGGTGGCCGAGGGGCAGCGGCGCCCGGACTTCACCCTGGATCTCGACTCGGTGCGCGACGTGGTGGCCGGGGCCGACCCGGTGATCACGTTCCTGTGCTCGCCGAACAACCCGACGGGGATGGCCGACGACCCGGCTGCGGTGCGCTCGGTGCTCGACGAGGCGCCCGGGCTGGTGGTGGTGGACGAGGCCTACGGGCAGTTCGCCGACTGGTCGGCGGTGGACATGGTCGATGACGAGCGACCGCTGGTGGTGACCCGTACCTTCTCCAAGACCTGGTCGATGGCCGCCGCCCGCCTCGGCTACCTGGTCGGCCCGGCGCCGGTGGTGGCCGCCCTGGAGCGGGTGGCCCTGCCGTACCACCTGGACACCTTCAAACAGGTCGCCGGGCGGTTGGCCGTCGAGTTCGTGGGACAAATGGAGGAGCGGGTGGGGATGATCGTCCGGGAGCGCCAGCGGATCCTCGCGGCGTTCGCCCAGCTGACCGTCACCGCCTGGCCCTCCCAGTCCAACTTCATCCTGTTCCGGCCGGAGAGCCGCGGGGGCGCCGAGGTGTGGAACGGGCTCCTCGAGCGCGGGGTGCTGGTGCGCGACACCTCGAGCTGGCCCGGGCTGGCCGGCTGCCTGCGGGTCACGGTGGGGACCGCAGAGGAGAACGACACTTTCCTCGCCGCCCTGAAGGAGGTCCTGTGAGCAGAAGCGCGACCCGGAGCCGGGCGACCAAGGAGACCAGCATCGAGATCTCGGTCGAGTTGGACGGCGTCGGGGAGGCGGAGGTCAGCACCGGGCTGCCGTTCTTCGACCACATGGTGGCCCAGCTCGGCAAGCACGGCGGGTTCGACCTGTCGGTGAAGGCCGAAGGCGACCTGGCCGTCGACGCCCACCACACGGTGGAGGACGTGGGCATCGCCCTGGGGGAGTGCGTGCGCCAGGCCCTGGGCGACAAGGCCGGGGTCCGCCGCTTCGCCTCCATCGACCTGCCCCTCGACGAGGCCCTGCTGTCGGTGGCGCTGGACCTGTCCGGTCGTCCCTTCCTCGTCTACGACGTCGATCCGGGAGCCGGGGGGGAGGCCTTCCCCCTGGGCTCGCCGCCGTTCGACCCGCAGCTGGCCGAGGAGTTCTGGCGGGCGTTCGCCACCGCCGCGGGCATCACCCTGCACATCCGCATGATCTCCGGGCGCAACACCCACCACATCCTGGAGGCGTCGTTCAAGGGCGTGGCCCGGGCTCTCCGGGACGCGGTGCGCGTGGACGGGTCGGGCGTCCCGTCCACCAAGGGAACCCTTTGATCGCCGTACTGGACTACGGCATCGGCAACCTGCGCTCCGCGGAGAAGGCTCTGCAGCACGTGGGCGCCGACGCCCGGCTGGTCACCGACCCCGACCTGGCCGCTGCCGCCGACGCGATGGTGCTGCCCGGGGTCGGGGCATTCGGGCGCTGCATGGAAGCCCTGCGGGCCAGCGGCCTGGACCGGGTGGCGCTCGACGCCGTCGCCGCCGGCAAGCCGTTCCTCGGGATCTGCGTCGGCATGCAGATGCTCTACGAGGGCTCTGACGAGTCGCCGGGCGTGCCGGGGCTGGGGCTGGTGCCGGGGGTGGTCCGGTTGCTGGCCGGCCAGGTCAAGCGGCCGCAGATGCAGTGGAACGTGCTGTCGGTGCGCCGCCCGGAGTGCCCGCTCCTGGCCGGCCTCGAAGCCGAGCCGTGGGTGTACTTCGTCCACTCCTACGCCGGGCCGGCCGGTGACGAGGTGGTGGCCACCTGCGATTACGGGGGCCCCGTCACCGCAGCCATAGGGCGGGACCGGCTGTGGGCCACCCAGTTCCATCCGGAGAAGTCCGGCCCGGCCGGGCTGAAGATCCTCGCCAACTTCGCGGCCCAGTGCTGATGGACCTGTACCCGGCCATCGACCTGCGCGGCGGCCGCTGCGTGCGGCTGGTGGAGGGCGACTTCGGTCGCGAGACCGTCTACGGCGACGACCCGGTGGCCGTGGCGGAGGGGTTCGCGTCGGCCGGGACCCGTTGGATCCACGTGGTGGACCTCGACGCGGCGCGCACCGGTGAGGCGGTCAACCGGCCGGTCGTGGCCCGTATCGCCGCCGCCGTGGCCGGTGCCGGGGTGCGGGTGCAGACCGGCGGCGGGGTGCGCAGCCTCGACGACGCCTCCCAACTGATCGACGCCGGGGTGGCCCGGGTGGTGATCGGCACCGCGGCGGTGGAGAACCCCGATCTGGTGGCGGGGGCGGCCGACCGCTGGCCAGGGCACGTGGCGGTGGGGCTGGACCACCGGGGCGGGGAGGTCCGCCTGCGGGGCTGGACCGAGGGGGCCGGACGCCAGGTGACCGACCTGGTCCCCGAGGCGGTGGCCGCCGGGGCCAGCGCCATCATCGTGACTGACATATCACGGGACGGGAGGCTGGTGGGGCCCGACGTGGAGGGGCTGGCGTCGCTCGTCGAGCGGACCGGCGCCCCGGTCATCGCCTCGGGAGGTGTCGGCTCCATCGCGGACGTCGAGGCTCTGGCCGCGGTGACCGGCCTGATAGGGGTGATCGCCGGCAAGGCCATCTACGAGGGCCGCCTGGATGTGGCCCGGGCCCTGGAGGTGCTGGGCGCGTCATGAGAGCGGTTCGGGTGATCCCCTGTCTGGACGTCGACGGCGGCCGGGTGGTCAAGGGCGTCAACTTCGCAAACCTGCGCGACGCCGGTGACCCGGTGGAGCTGGCTGCCCGCTACGACCGGGAGGGCGCCGACGAGCTGGTCTTCTACGACATAACGGCGTCCTCGGACCAGCGTCGCACCATGGTCGACGTCGTGGCCCGCACCGCCGAGCAGGTGTTCATCCCCCTCACCGTCGGAGGCGGTGTACGGACCCTCGACGACGCCCGCCAGCTCCTTCGCGTCGGCGCTGACAAGGTGAGCGTCAACAGTGCCGCGGTGGGCCGGCCGGAGCTGATCGACGAGATCGCCGAGATCTTCGGCTCGCAGTGCGTGGTGCTGGGCATGGACGTACGCCGCTCGGCCGACCGCTTCGAGGTCTTCACCCACGGGGGCCGCCACGCCACCGGCGTCGACGCCCTGGAATGGGCGGTGGAGGCCGAGCGGCGGGGCGCCGGCGAGATCGTGCTCAACTCCATGGACCGCGACGGCACCCGGGAGGGCTTCGACCTGGAGCTGACCCGGGAGGTGTCCGACTCGGTGGGCATCCCGGTGGTCGCCAGCGGGGGAGTGGGCAACCTCCAGCACCTGGTCGAGGGGGCCCTGATCGGGGGGGCCGACGCGGTCCTGGCGGCGTCGATATTCCACTACGGCGAGTCCACCGTGGCCGAGGCCAAGGCGGCCATGATGGCCGCGGGGGTGGTGGTGAGGCCTCCGGCAGCCTGACAGGCCGCCGGCGTGGCTACGGTGGTGGCGATGGACGGATCACCGAAGCAGGGAATCGGGATGCTCACCGACCGGGTTCTCGTGCAGATCCCCCGTGGCGAGGGGGAGCGCAAGTCCCGGGCCGGGATCCTCATCCCGGCCACGGCCCAGGTGGCCCGGCGGCTGGCGTGGGCCGAGGTGGTGGCCGTCGGCCCCCACGTGCGGACCATCAAGCCCGGGGACCAGGTGCTGTTCAACCCCGAGGACCGCTACGAGGTGGAGGTCCAGGGGGAGGACTACCTCATCCTGCGCGAGCGCGACATCCACGCCGTGGCCTCGGAGCGGGTGGACAACGGCACCGGC
>JAKAXN010000125.1 GCA_021816565.1 Actinomycetes bacterium | reverse complement strand
TGATCCCCCGCAGCTCGAACTCGGCGTTGTCGCCTGCCATGGTTCCCCCTCCAGCAGTGTCGGTGGGCCCAGGTTAGGCCCGGGGGCGGATGACGTCGATCCCGGCGTAGGGGACGAGGGCCTCCGGTAGGCGCACCGACCCGTCGGGCTGGAGCCCGTGCTCGACCACCGCGGCCCACACCCGGGGGGTGGCCAGGCCGGACCCGTTGAGGGCATAGAGGTACTCCACCGACCCGCCCTCCCGGCGGAAGCGGATCTGGCCCCTCCGGGACTGGAAGTCGGTTACCAGGCTGATGGACGACACCTCCAGCCACCGGTCCACGCCGGGCGAGTACACCTCGAGGTCGTAGACCCGCGACGCCGAGAAGGTGAGATCGCCCGAGCACAGCTCCACCACCCGGTAGGGCAGACCGAGCAACTCGAGAGGCCGGGCGGCGTCGGCGACCAGGGACTGGAACTCCGCCTCGCCCTCCTCGGGCCGGCACAGCTTCACCAGCTCCACCTTGTGGAACTCATGGAGGCGCTGCAGACCCCTGGTCTCCTTGCCCGCAGCGCCGGCCTCCCGGCGCCAGCAGGTGGTGTAGGCCATGTACCGCCGGGGCAACTCGGCCTCGGCCAGGATCTCCCCCTGGTGCAGGCCCATCAGGGCCACCTCGCCGGTCGGTATGAGCCACAGCTCGTCGTCGCGCAGCCGGTAGGCCTGGGTGTCGAACTTGGTCAGGTGGCCGGTGCGGGAGATGACCTCGGTGCGCACGACGTGGGGAGGGATGATCTCTTCGTAGCTGTCGCGGTGGATGTCGAGAGCCATGGCGGTGAGGCCTCTCAGCAGGCGGGCCCCGTCCCCTTTCAGCACCGCGAACATGGCGCCGCTCAGCTTGGCCGCCCGCTCCGAGTCCAGGATCCCGAGGCGCTCCCCTATGTCCCAGTGCGGCTGCCACTCCCGGCCGCGGTAGGCCTCCGGGTCGTATCCGATGGTTCGCAGGACCACGTTGTCGTCCTCGCTGCGCCCGTCGGGGACGTCGTCGGCAGGCAGGTTGGGCAGGCGCAGCACCACATCCTCGAGGTCGGCCTCGATCCGCCGCAGATCCTCCTCCAGCCCCTCCTGCCTGCTCTTCAGCTCGGCCATGGCCGTCCGCAGCTCACCGGCCTCGTCCCGGCGGCCCTCCCTCATCAGGGCACCGATCCGGGACGCCCCCGAGTTCATCTCCTGGCGGGCCGAGTCCACCAGCTGCACCTGCCGGCGCCTCTCGGTGGCCAGGCGGCGGGCGTCCTCGGCAAGAGCCGGGTCGACACCCTTGCGGGCCAGCCGGCGGGCGGTCACCTCGAAGTCGTCGAGCAGGAGCCTGGTATCGATCATGCCGGCCCGAGCCTAACTGGATCCAGCCCGGGCCCCGGCCGGCTTTAGCGCCCCCGGGCGGGCGGGGATACTCTCCTCGACCATGCCAGAAGCGGAACGCCCCACCCACGGCGCGGTCCGGGACCGCCCCGGCTCGGAAGCCGTGGCGGCGGCGGCTGCAGCGGCGTTCCGGGCCCGCTACGGCACCGGCCCCGGAGCGCCGGTGGTGGTGCTCATGGCCGCCCTCAACGAGGCCGCCTCGGTGGGTGAGGTGGTCGCGTCGGTACCCGCGTCGGTGAGTGGGCTGGCCACCGAGTGCCTGGTCGTCGACGACGGCTCCACTGACGGCACCGAGGCGGAGGCCGCCCGGGCCGGAGCCATGGTCTGCCGGCTGGAGGTCAACCTGGGGCAGGGCCAGGCCCTGCGCGTCGGCTACCGCCTGGCCGCCGAGCGGGGCCCGGTGGTGATCGCCACCCTGGATGCCGACGGACAGTTCGACCCGTCGGAGCTGGAGCGTCTGGTCGCGCCGGTCGCGGACGGCCGGGCCGACTTCGTGAACGGATCCAGGCGGCTGGGCCGGGCGGAGACGACCGACGCGCTGCGCCGGGCCGGCGTGGTGGTCTTCGCCGGTCTGGTATCAGCGCTGACCGGCGCCCGGATCACCGATCCGGCCAACGGATTCCGGGCCTTCACCCCTGAGGTCCCGGCCAAGGTGCCGCTGCGCCAGGTCCAGTACCAGACCGCCGAGCTCCTGATCGGGGCCCTGACCATGGGGTTCCGGGTGATGGAAGCTCCGGTCACGGTCCGGGCCCGCTCCGCCGGATCGTCGAAGAAGGGTCACAACCTGGCCTACGGGTACCGCTTCGGTCGGGTGATCCTGACCACCTGGTGGAGCCTCAGGGGGCGCCGCCGCTGACCCCGGGCCCGAGGGCGGCCAGATCCCGGATGACCGCAGGGGTCGCTCCGCCGGCCCTGGCGCGCACCACCACCCTCACGGCCAGGGCGGGCACCGGACGGGGCAGGGAGGCCAGCAGGAACGGGGAGGCGGCTCCACCGACCGGATGCCACGTCGACGCCACCGTCTGCCACGTGCGGTCCGGTCGCTGGAGCTGGAGCGACACCCCCGCCACCGACCGCGTCGACGGCTGCGGACCCAGATAGGCGTCGCCCACCGACACCTGGGTCAGGAGGGCGGCCCGGCCGAAGGTGATCACCGCCGCCGCCCCGGTGCGGTCAGCCACCACGGTCGGGACCTGGTGGTCGGCCGGGGCCGTCAGCGATGGGTGCCCGGTACCGGGGCCGATCAGCTCGTAGACCGAGGCGTTGTCGCGCCGGGTGTGGAGCAGCGGGACCGCCCAGTCGGCCGAGGAGGCCTGGCCGGCCAGGCAGGGGCTGTCGAGCACCCCGGGCTTGTTGAGGTCTCCCAGCAGCAGGAACGCCGCCCGGTCCTGGCGGAGGGCGCCCAGTATCCCGGGCAGGTAGCAGAGCCCCTGGGTCGAGATGAACGCGGTCCAGTTGGTGGCGTGACCGGTGAACAGGGCGGTCGAGGACCGGTAATCGGTCTCCACCACCGCGGAGGGGGGACCCAGCCGGCGCAGCACGGCGGCGTAGCGGGACCCCCCGAAGCGGGAGCTGCTCTGACCCCAGGCGAAGAGGTAGTCCCGGGGCATCTGGGCGGCCAGCGGGGCAGCCACGACGGCCACCGCCATGCCGACCGCGACGCTGCGGGCGCCGGTGAGAGCGGCCGGGCCGGGCCGGCGGCGACGCAGCCAGGACCGGACCCAGGCCCAGGCGGATACCGCCCCGAGGACGTACCAGGCGGTGAGCACGGGCAGGACCAGGATGGCGCGCCGCTCGTTGACGAACGGCCACGTGGCGCTCTCGATCAGGTAGACGGCGAGCATGGGGGCCACGGCGTCGCGGTAGCGGCGGGCCCACACCACCGCCCCCACGGCGGCCAGCACGGTCACCTGCCACGACAGGGTCTTCCACAGGTCCGGCCAGTGGCCGCCGATGGGCAACGGGGTCAGGTACGGGACCAGCGTGGCCGGGATGGCGGTGGAGAGCAGGTGCAGCACCGATCCGGGAAACACGTGGACCAGCCGGGCGACCAGGCCCCCCTGGTAGTAGGCGCCGAGCTCGAGGGAGTAGCGGGACCCGGCGAGGGGGATCCCGGCGGCCAGCCGGGCGACCAGTACCGGCACCAGGGTGAGCCCCACACCGGCGCCGATCAGGACCGTCCGGGCCAGCCGCTGCGGGTGACGCCCGAGGAGCAGGTACAGCCCGAGCCCCCCGACCAGCCCCAGGCCGGCCTCCTTGAGCCAGATGAGGGCGGCCGACAGGGCGATCACCGCCACGGCCCACCGGGACAGCACCCGCTCCGCCGCCATCCAGGCGTCGAGGGCCAGCAGGAGCAGGAGCAGGGTGACGAGGAACGGAGCCTCGGCCATCACCATGCTGCCGTAGGTGGCAAGTGGCGGCCCCAGTGCCAGCAGGACCAGCACCGCGACACGCGTCCAGAAGCCCAACCGGCGCCGGCCGAGCAGGAGCCAGGTCAGCGGGAACAGGGCGGCGAACGCCCCGGCGGAGAAGAGCCTGAGCGGCAGGTACGTGTGGGGCCACAGCCACACGAGCGGGGCGATCAGAGCGCTGAAACCGGGGGCGTAGAGACCCACCACCACCCCTCCGCTGGCCAGGTGGCCGGTGAGCCCCTGCCCGGCGAGCAGGGCCTTGGCGGTGAGGATGTAGCTGGCGTCGTCGTCGAAGGAGCCGACGTGGTAGTGGGGCGCCACCAGCGCCACGTGCAGCAGCCCGATCAGGAGCGGCAGGCCGACGCCCAGAGCCGGCCGCTTCCAGCGGGGCCCCGGGCGGCCGCCGACGGGGGGCCGGGTCGGGGTGGTCGCTAGCTCACTTGGCGCCGGCGAGGTCACTGTTCGTGGCGCGCCACTCGATGGTGGGCCGGATGGCCTCCATGGACACCCGGTCCTTGTGGCGCTCGGCGACGCGGAACAGCGACTCGATGAGCGTGTCGCTGAGGAGGTGCGGAACGAGTCCCAGGTCCAGCAGCCCGGTGTGAGCGGCCCGGTAGTAGTGGCCCTCCATCTCCACCCGGGGATTCTCCACCTGCTCCACCGTGCACTCCCCGGGCCAGGCCTTGGACACGGTCTGGGCGATCTCGCTCACCGACATCTGCTCGGTGAACTGGTTGAAGACCCGGAACTCGCCCCGCTCGGCCGGGTTCTCGGCGGCCAGGCGGATGCACTGGACGGTGTCGACCAGGTTGATGATGCCCCGGGTCTGACCGCCGGTCCCGTAGACGGTCAGCGGGTGGCCGATGACAGCCTGGATGACGAAACGGTTGAGCACGGTGCCGAACACCCCGTCGTAGTCGAAGCGGGTGGCGAGCGCCGGGTGGGCGACCGTCTCCTCGGTCTCCTGCCCGTAGACCACGCCCTGGTTGAGGTCGGTGGCCCGGAGCCCCCAGATCCGGCAGGCGAACTCGATGTTGTGGCTGTCGTGCACCTTGGACAGGTGGTAGAAGGAGCCGGGCCGCTTGGGGTAGAGGACGGTGTCGGTCCGGCCCCGGTGGGTCACCGTGAGCCAGCCCTCCTCGATGTCGATGTTCGGAGTGCCGTACTCGCCCATCGTGCCGAGCTTGACCAGGTGGATGTCCCGGTTGTGGGCGGCGATGGCGTAGAGGACGTTGAGGGTGCCCACCACATTGTTCATCTGGCTGTAGACCGCGTGGTCGCGGTCCAGCATCGAGTACGGCGCCGAGCTCTGCTCGGCGTAGTGCACGATGGTGTCGGGATCGAAGTCGGCCACCATCCGCTCGACGAACCCGCCGTCGCAGAGGTCCCCGACGTACTGCTGGAGGCGCTTCCCGCTGATGCCGGCCCAAGTGTCGATGCGCTCGTCCAGGGAGGAGATGGGCACCAGGCTCTCGACGCCGAGCTCGTCGTCCCACGCCCGGCGCACGAAGCTGTCGGCCACCGCCACCTCGTGGCCTGCGGCCGACAGATGCAGGGCCGTCGGCCAGCCCAGGTAACCATCTCCGCCAAGGATGAGTATTCGCACGAGTCCTCCGTTCAGGGGGGCGCCTCTTCACGACGCTCGGGTCCCGGACACCAGAGCCGGGTGACGCCCTCACCCTGAGAATATTCTGTGAGCAGAAGGTTCGGGGGTACAGAAGGTCTCATCCCCGCAGCGGTCCACCGGCGGCGCCGTCCTGTGCGAGTTCTGGGGTTTTCTTAAGCTCATCTTCAACTTCGCCGTGTTGTCTCTGCGCCATGCGCCGACCGGGAACGACTTCAGGCGGGCCCAATACGTCCGGGAGCGGCAGTGGAAGCCTCTAGCGTCACCTGGCCGCCACCACCCGAGCTCGGAGCGCCCGACCCCGGTCCGACCGGCCCGGGAAGGCGTGGCCTGAGCCGCAAGCGGATGATGGCCGCCGCCGGGGCCGTGGTGGTGCTGGCGGGCGCCGGGACGGGGATATGGTTCGCGGCCCGCGGCCGCACGTCGTCAGGCACGGCGTCCCCGGTGTCGGTGACGACGCAGAACGTAACCGTGTCCACCGGCACCATGAAACAGACCGTTGCCGCCTCCGGCACCCTGCAGCCGGCCCAGGACTCCAACCTGACCTTCGCGGTGGCGGGCCGCGTCAACGCCGTCGACGTCACCACCGGCCAGCAGGTGAACGCCGGTCAGACCCTCGCCACCGTCGACCCGACGGTCCTCTCCGACCAGGTTGCGGCCGCCCAGGCCACGCTCACCGCAGCCGAGGACCGCCTGTCCGCCGACCAGGCGGCCGGAGCGTCGACCAGCCAGGTCGACTCCGACCAGGCCTCGGTCACCTCGGCCCAGTCCCAGCTGGCGACGGCCCAGGCCAACCTGTCCGACGCGTCGCTCAAGGCACCGTTCGCCGGGACCGTGGCGTCGGTCGGGCTGGCCGTCGGCGACACCGTGTCAGGCGGTGGGGGGAACGCCTCGGGGAGCGCCTCCTCCGGCGGCGGGAGCTCCGCCCGCACCTCGGTCGGGGGCCTGGCCGGCGTCCTCTCCGCGCTGGCCGGCTCCTCGGCTGCCTCCACGTCGTCGAGCCCGGCGGCGAGCGGAGTAACCCTGATCTCGACCAACAGCTTCACCGTCAGCACCTCGGTCGATGACACGGAGGTGGGGCAGGTGAAGGTCGGAGACCAGGCGGTGATCGTACCCACCGGCTCCAGTAACGACGTGTACGGAACCGTGGCCTCGGTGGGTCTCATCGCCTCCCCGTCCAGTGGAAGCGTGGCCAGCTTCCCCGTGGTGATATCGGTGACCGGCGACCCGAGCGGGCTCTACGCGGGGGCATCGGCATCGGTATCGATCATCGTGAAGCAGCTGAACGACGTGGTGGAGGTGCCCACCGCGGCCATCACCTACACCAACGGGCAGGCCACGGTGACCAGGGTGCGCGGCGGAACCGCCATCTCGCAGCCGGTGACCACGGGGATCAGCGCCGCCGGCCAGACCCAGATCACCTCCGGCCTGCAGGCCGGCGACGTGGTCAGGGAGCGGGTCGTGAAGTTCAACGGGGTCTCCGGGGCGGCGCGCACCCTCTTCGGCGGCGCCGGCCGGGCCGGGGGCGGGCGTTTCGGGGGCGGGTTCGGAGGCGGCGGCTTCGGGGGCGGGGCCGGACGGGCCTTCTTCGGCGGAGGCGCCGGTGCAGGCTGACCGGCCGGAGGTCATCAGGCTCGAAGCGGTCACCAAGGTGTACCGCACGGGATCACTGGAGGTGGCCGCCCTGCGGGGGGTCTCCCTGACCATCGGGCAGGGAGAGTACGTCTCGGTCATGGGCCCCTCCGGCTCGGGCAAGTCGACGCTCATGCACATCCTCGGCTGTCTCGACGTCCCGACCGGGGGGCGCTACTGGCTGAGCGGCGAGGATGTCAGCGGCATGGACGAGGCCGCCCTGGCCCAGGTCAGGAACCGCCACATCGGCTTCGTGTTCCAGCAGTTCAACCTCCTGCCCACCATGACGGCCTGGCGCAACGTGGAGCTGCCGCTGGTGTACGCCGGGTTGGCCCGGGCCGAGCGGAAGGCCCGGGCGCTCGAGGCGCTCGAGCGGGTCGGGCTCGGCGACCGGGTCCACCACCGGCCCGGCGAGCTGTCGGGCGGCCAGCAGCAGCGGGTTGCGGTGGCCCGGGCCCTGGTCAGCGAGCCGTCACTGATCCTGGCCGACGAGCCGACGGGCGCCCTGGATTCCACCTCGGCAGCCGACGTGATGGGCCTGCTCGCCGACCTGCACCGGGCCGGCCGGACTCTGGTGGTCATCACCCACGACCCGGAGGTGGCGGCCGCCGCCTCCCGGATAGTCAGGATCCGCGACGGCCTGCTCGCGGCCGGGGCCGAGGCCGCCCTGTGAGCTGGTTCGAGACCCTCCGCACCGGGCTGGAGGCGGTGCGCAGCCACCGGTTGAGATCGGCGCTCACCGTCGTCGGCGTCATGATCGGCATCGCCGCGGTGATCCTCACCGTCGGGCTGGGGCAGGGCGCCCAGGACCAGGTCCGCTCGGCCATCAACTCGCTCGGCACCAACCTCCTCACCGTGACGCCGGGCAGCACGACGTCGACGACGGGTATCAGGCAGGGATTCGGCACGGCCTCCACGCTCACGCTGGCCGACGCCGACGCCCTGGCGTCGAAGACCGTCGCCCCGGACGTGAAGGCCGTGGCCCCGGTGATCTCGGCGTCGCAGCCGCTGAGCGACGACATCAACACCAACACCTGGACCACGACGGTGGTGGGCACCACCCCGGCCTGGGAGCAGGTGAGAAACCGATCGGTGACCGAGGGCCGGTTCATCGACGGCCAGGACGTGGCCGACCACACCGCCGTGGCCGTCCTCGGGTCCGACACCGCCACCGAGCTGTTCAACGGACGGGACCCGGTGGGCCAGACGGTCAACGTCAACGGGGTGCCGATGACGGTCATCGGGATCCTCAACCCGGTGGGCAACACGTCCTCCACCACCGGCTCCAACCAGGACGACCAGCTGGTCATCCCCATGACCACGGCCAGCCAGCGGCTGTTCGGCACCGAGTCGCTCAACTCCATACTGGTCCAGGCCACGTCGGGGAGCAGCCTCTCGGCCGCCTACCAGGAGGCCGACAACGAGCTCCTGGCCCTGCACGGCATCACCACCCCGAGCCAGGCCGACTTCACCATCTCCTCGCAGCAGTCCCTGGTGACCACCGCCACGTCGGTCGACCGCACGCTCACGGTGCTGCTCGGAGGGGTGGCGGCCATATCGCTGCTCGTCGGCGGCATCGGGGTGATGAACATCATGCTGGTATCGGTCACCGAGAGGGTCCGCGAGATCGGCCTGCGCAAGGCGCTGGGGGCCAGGCCGGCGGTGATCCGCCGCCAATTCCTCCTGGAGGCCTCGGTGCTGGGCCTGACCGGAGGCGCCGTGGGCGCGGCCCTGGCCGTCATCGGCACCAGGGTGCTGCCCGGTCCCATCGGCTACCCCATCGCCCTGTCGGTGCCGGCGACCGTCCTGGCCGTGGCGGTGGCCGTCGCCATCGGCGTCGTCTTCGGCGTCTACCCGGCGTCCCGGGCGGCCCGGCTGGCGCCCATCGACGCCCTGCGCAACGAATGACCCCCCGACCAAAGGAACAGACCAGATGAGGTCCACCCCCTCCCGTCCCGTCCGCGCCACCACCGCCGCCACCATGGCGATGGCGCTCGCCGCCGTGCTGGCGGCGTGTGGTGGCGGGTCCAGCGGGTCCTCGGCGGTCAAGGCCTCCAACAGCTCGCCCACGACGGCCGCAGGTACCGCCGGCGGCGGGGCGGCCGGAGCCCGGCGGGGCCTTCCGGGAGTGGTCGGCTCGGTGGCCGCCGTGACCGGCTCGTCGATGGAGGTGCAGAACCCCTCGGCCGGCCAGACGACGGTCAGCTGGACCGGCTCGACGACCTTCGAACAGGCCGTAGAGCTGAAAGCCTCCTCGGTTGCCGCCGGCGACTGCGTGACGGTGATCGCCGTCGGCTCCAACGGGACCATCACCGCCCGTTCGGTGTCGGTGAGCCCGCCCCCGCCGTCGGGGACCTGCGCCGCCGGGCGGCCCTTCGGTGGCGCGGCGCGTCATGCGACGGGCGGGGGTACCGGCGGGACGGCACCGCGGCGCACCGGCTCCGGCGGGGCGGCCCGTTTCGGGGGAGCCGGCGCGACGTTCGCCTCCGGCCGGGTCGTGTCGAGCTCGGCGTCCTCGCTGGTCCTCCTCGGGAACTCCTTCACCGGGGTCGGCCGGACGGCATCGACCCCTCCGACCACGTCCGCCCCGGCCGACATCACGGTGGCCGTGACGTCCTCGACGGTGTTCACCGAGGTGCGCCCGGCCACCCCGGCCAGCCTGGCGGTGGGCGACTGCGTCGTGGCCAACGGACCGGCCGACTCCACCGGGGCGGTCACCGCCCGCAGCGTGCGCATCACCTCGACCGGCGGCGGTTCGTGCACCGCCGGGTTCGGCCGGTTCCCGGGCGGGGGGACGGCCCCGGCGTCGTCGAATGGCTGATCCGGGGCCGCGCCTCAACCGGCCGGCCAGAAGGGCGTTGGCCGTCGGGTGCCTGGCCGCGGCCGGCACCGCCACCGGGTTCGGGATAAGCCAGGCCGTGGCCTCCGGGCCACCGTCGTACCGGACCGCGGTGGCCGCCACCGCGTCGGTGGCCCGCACCCTGACGGCGGCCGGGGTGCTCGAACCGGTGGATCAGGCCAGCGCGGCGTTCCAGGTGAACGGCACGGTCGCCACGGTGTCGGTGACCCAGGGCCAGCAGGTCCGGGCCGGACAGACCCTCGCCACCCTCGACCCGTCCCTCGTCCAGCAGCAGGTCTCGGCGGCCCAGGCCGCTCTCACCGCAGCCCAGGCCAAGCTGGCGGCGGACGAGAGCGGGCAGTTCACGGCGGCGGCCGGCACCGCCTCGGGGACACCGGCGGGAGCCGGCTCAGCCGGTGCGGCCGGGTCCGCGTCCGTGGCGGCGGGAGCCGCCACCGCCAGCGTGTCGGCGCCGGCCGGGGTCGAGTTGGCCAGTGCCTCCCCCTCCACGACCGTGGCGCCGGGCCGGGGGGCCGGCGCCGGCTTCGGGGGACCGGCTGCCGGATCGGGCGCAACAGGGGGCACACCCACCGCATCGGGCCAGCCAACGTCGCTGAGCGGTGACCAGCAGGCCGTGGTGGACGCCCAGAAGCGCGCCGACGCCGACCTCCAGGCGGCCGGCAGCGCCCTGAGCGCGGCCGAGAGCACCTGCGCAGCATCGGGAACCTCCCCGGGCGCCGACGCGCCGACCACCACAACCACGGTTTCTCCCACAACCACGACCTCTCCCCCCACCACGACCGGCCCGGCCCCGGCCGGTAGGCCCGGGTCGGGGGGTCGGGGCGGGGCCGGAGGCCCGACGACCACCACGACCTCCCCACCCGCGGCGGGCGCCGGCCCGGCTACGGGCGGCGGGACGGCCCCCACCGGCGGGACGGCGACCCCCACCGGCGGTCCCGGCACGGCCTGCGCGTCGGCCCTGGCCCGGGCCCAGTCGGCCGAGCAGCAGGTGGCCGCCGACCAGCAGGACCTGGCCCGGGCGGAGGCGGGGCTGGCCCGGCTCCTGGCGGCCCAGGCCGCCGCCA
>JAKAXN010000124.1 GCA_021816565.1 Actinomycetes bacterium | reverse complement strand
AAGACGTCCTGGGTGGCCAACTGCGGCAGCGGCGAACCCCACAGCACCGTCGTCTGGTCAGGGTCCACCGCCACGGTTCCGGTGTCGGACGCCAGCACCTGGGAGGGGTTGGCGGCGCTCACCAGATCGAGGGTGAGCTGGTACGGCCCGGTGGGCGCCCCGGCCGCCACCGTCACGTCGAAGGTGGTGGACACGTGGTAGCCCGGCGCCACCGCGAACCCGGTCTCGGGCCCCCACCACCCGATCAGGTCGCTGCCGGTGGGCGCGAACACCACTGGCTGTCCCGGGGCCCCTTCGCTGGCCGGAACCTCGGTGGCGGTCACGTCGCCTGCTGCCAGTGGGCCGGGTGCGTGGATGGTGACCCGCAGGCGGGCGTCGGGAATCGTCTTGGCGGCAATCTGGTCGCTACCGAACGGGTTGTAGAGAGATGCGGTCACCCTGAAGGGATATGTCTCGAACACCGTCGCGGGGAGAGCGCCCAGGTCCACCGCCGGATTCGTTATGGAATCCACCTGGTCCTGGTGCGTGTCGACGCCGGGAACGTCCATGTAGAACCCCGGGATGAAAGTGTTGTCAGGTATGAAATCGCACAGCGCCCTGACGTCATCGGCGAGCTGGGCGAAGGCCACCACCCCCGTCAGGGTGCCGCGGGCGGAATCCGGTGAAAGGTTGTGCCACGGGACCACGTCGAGGATCCGGCTGACCGTCCACTTGAGGGTTGCGGTGTTCAGCCAGGTGACGCTGCCGGTGAAGGTCTGCGACCGGTTGTATGTGAACCCGCTGTAGTCGACGAACTGCTCGGCGTCGGACGGCTTCGTGCCACCCGGGTAGGCGGAGGTGACGAAGTTGACCTTCCACGGCGAGCCGTCTCCGGCCGCTGCCGCGTAGAGGGCCGGAAGTCCGATGATCCGGTTGTAGTACTCCACGGCGTCCACGCTCAGCGGGGTTTTCTTGTCGGCGGTCGCTCCCAGGGCCATGGCGGCCAGCTTCCACGCGTCGAACTGGCTGTTCGAGTTGCCTCCTGCCGGCTTCTCACCGGGAACCACCGCCGGCGGCCCGGCCATGGGCGCCGGCAGGCCCGGGATGGTCCCGGTGGTCATGAGAGCCTGGTAGATGGCGGCGTTCTCCGGGGCGGCGTCGATGGGGGTGCCGTCGATGCTGATCCGACCGGTGGACTCCAGGGCGATGTTCGCCCCGACCCGGAGCTTGGCCTCCACGTCGGAGAGCTTCTGGGCCAGGACGCTCGCGGTCGTCCGGGCCAGGTTCAGCCGGGCCAGGTCCGTCGGGGTGACGAACATGGCGTACTGGGTCTGGGGGTCACAAGCCGATGTCGACTCGGTGAACGCCGGTGTCCCGATCAGGTCTCCCATGAGCGGCACGACCCAGACCGTCCGGCCGTCGACCGGATCGGTCGTCGCCGCGGTGCCTCCCGGGATCGGGCCGTAGGAGACCGGCTGCGGGCAGTACGCCGTCGTGGCGGCGGTGTCGGCCGTGGCGGGGACCACGAACTGCTTCAGAAGCGGTGTCCCGTCATTCGCCCTCAGGACCACATTGAGATCGGAGTATTCGGACCCGGTGCTCCCACCGGTGCCCCCACCGTTGCCCCCGCTGCCGGTCCCGCCATTGCCGCTGCCGCCACCGGCAGCCAGGGCCGGAGAGGCCAGCATCGCCAGCGCCGCTGCGACCCCTGCCGCGACCTTCATCTTCCGTGCAAACGCCCTCATAGGAACCGTCCCCTTTTCTGGGAGAGCCCCGCGTTCCTTCTGGAATCGCGTACCCCGTCAGGGTCGCTCCGAGATGGGCCAGCGGCCAGAGACCAAGTGCCCGACCGGGGCCGGGTCTTTGGACCGTTTCCGCGGGCGGTCGCGGCTCGTGTCCGCATGCAAAGGGGCCCCTCCGGAGAGGGGCCCCTTGGAACGCATTACGGCCGGGTGGTCGGATCAGGCCAGCCCGTTGGCTTTGAGGAACTGGCGGGCCACGGTGGCCGGGTCCTGATGGTCGATCTGGGTGGCCTTGTTCATGCTCTCGATGGCCGGGAAGGTCAGCTTGGCACTCACCGCGTTGAGGATCTGGGCGAACTGGGGGCCCTCCTCGGAAAGCAGCTTGGTGGACACCACCGGCGCCTCCTGCTGGTACCCGAAGATGCCCTTGGTGTCCTTGAGCACGGTGTAGTTGCCGCTGGCCAGTTCGCCGTCCGTGGTGAATATGGCGATCGAATCGACCTTGTGCTGGTCGATGGCCTGGTACTGGGTGCCGATGGTGAGCGGTACGAATTTGAAATTGTGGAGCCCGTAGGCCTGCTCCAGTCCCAGCACGCCCTGGTATCGGGTGGCGTTCTCCGGCGGACCGCCGTAGGTGAACGACGGCAGCGAAGCCAGATCGGCGATGGTCTTCAGGTGGTGGGCCTGGGCGAACCCGTTGAGCACCGCCATGCCGTCGGCATCCTGGAACGGGGTGGGCTTCAGCATGGTGAAACCCCGCGAGGCCTCCCACTTCGCTGCGCCCTGGTAGGTGACCTGGGCGCTGGCCGGATGATCACCCAGGTGGGCCAGCTCGGTGTAGATGACGCCGGTGTACTCGGGGTACATCTGGATCTGACCACTGGTGAGAGCCTTGTCGATCACCTGCGAGCTGCCGATGTTGGCCTTGAGGTTGACCGTGTAGCCCTTGGCCTGCAGGGCCTGGGCGTAGAGGTCGCCGAGCACGAACTCCTCGCTGAAGTTCTTGTCCCCGATGGTGATGGGCGGCTTGCCTTGGCCCGGGAGGGCGGCCGATCCTCCACCGGCGGACCCCGACGACGGGCTCTGCGCCGAGGACTTGCTGGACCCGCATGCGGCCACGCCGGCCGCCAGGGTCACGGCAGCTCCGAACACGGCGGCCCGCCGGAGGGGGCGATCGGTGAAGGTCGTCATGAAGTTGTCTCCTTGGTTGGGATCCAGGCCGGCGGGCTCAGGCGGCCTCGATTAGCGCTGGATCGAGGGCGGTCGGAACCTGGCGGGTACCCCGCCGGTTCCGTCGGGGACGCAGGCCGGGTGGTGTGAGCAGGCGCTCCAACCCGATGAGCAGGACCTGCGAGGCGAAGGCCAGGACTATGAGCACGTACGACGCCGCGATGATCCCGGCCAGTCGGTAGGACTCCTCGTTGGCGATGATGTCGCCCAGGCCTCCACCGCCGAAGAACCCGGCCAGGGTGGCGGTGGCGACCACGAACACCGCGGAGGTGCGGATGCCGGCGAAGATGACCGGGAGGGCCAGGGGGATCTCCACCTTCATCAGAACCTCCCATGGCCGCATCCCGATACCTCGGGCGGCGTCGACGGTGTCGCCGTCGACCTGGTCGACCGCCACGTAGGCGTTGGTGAGGATGGGCGGGAAGGCCAGCACCACCAGCGCCACTATCACGTCGGTCCGGCCGATCCCGAGGACCGGCAGCAGTATGGACAGCACGGCCAGGCTGGGTAGGGCCCGGCCCAGGTTCGAGATGTTGATGGCCAGGAACGACAGCCGGTGGGCGTGACCGAGCACGACGCCGAGGGGGAGCCCGATGAGGATCGATATGGCGATGGCCTCACCGCTGATGATCATGTGCACCGCCAGCTTGGACAGGAGCACGTGGCCGTGGCTGCCGATGAAGCTGAACGCGTCGACGAACGAGCTCATTCCGTCACCGGCTCCGGCGGGCCGCGGCCCACGGCGTCAGGATCCTCTGGGCCCCTGCGAGCAGAGCGTCGGCGGCCAGGGCCAGGATGATGGCGAGGACGCCGGCGGCGATGAACTTGGTGTTGAAGTCCCCGTTGTGGAGAGCGTCGAAGATGACCTTGCCGAGACCCTGCGGGAGTATGTACGCCGCCACCGTGGCCAGCGAGATTATGGTCACCGTGGCCACCCGGAGCCCGGCGAAGATGGTGGGCAGGGCGAGGGGTAGCTCCACCCTCAGAAGGGTCTGGCGAGGGGTGAGCCCTATGCCCGCGGCGGCGTCGCGCACTTCGGCCGACACCCCCGAGAGCCCGGCCAGGGTGTTGGTGAACAGCACCAGCAGGGTGTACGAGACGAGGGCGATCTCCACCGTCACCCGGTTGATTCCGGTGATCGGCACCAGGATCTCGAAGGCGGCGAGGGAGGGGATGGTGTAGAGGAGGCTGGTCACGAACGTGACCGGCGGTACCAGCCAGCGGGCCCGGTGGGCGGCCAGGGCCAGTACGAACGCAATGGCGAAGCCGATGCCCACGGCGATCAACGTGAGCTCGATGTGCTGGACGAGGGCCGGTTCGAAGGTGTTGCCCCAGTGGCTGGTGAACCAGTTCCAGCAGAAGCCTCCGTTGGTGCGCACGCAGCGCGACGCCCCGCCGAAGTTGGGGATGACCGGTCCGGACCCGGAGGCCGGGAGGATCACCGTCACGCCGGTGCCTTCGGTCGCAGCGACCGGTTGATCAGCTCCAGCGAGACGTAGCCCGACACCCGTCCGGTCGCGTCGAGGACCACCAGGGGGCCGAGGGAGTCGGTCATCATCAGAGACAGGGCATCGCGCATGGTGGCGTCAGCACCGATCACCCGCTCGAGCGGTTGCGTGTCGCCGGGTTGCACCGGCCCGCTGGGCCGGGTGCCCGGGCGCAGGGCACCTACCGGCCGCCCGTCGCCGTCCACCACAACCATCTCGTCCCAGCCCTCCGCAGGAGGCAGGTCCACGACCTGTCCCAGCGGCACCACGGGCGGGCGGGGCAGATTCATCTGTCCCAGCGTGGTCAGGGCCAGCCGCTTGAGTCCCCGGTCCGCCCCGACGAACTGGGCCACGAACTCGTCGGCGGGTTCGGCCAGGATGCGCTCCGGGGTGTCGTACTGGACCAGCTCGCCGCCTTCCCGGAGGATGGCGATGCGGTCGCCCATCTTGATGGCCTCGTCGATGTCGTGGGTCACGAAGACGATGGTCTTCTTGATCTCCGATTGCAGGCGCAGGAACTCGCTCTGCAGGCGTTCCCGGTTGATCGGGTCGATGGCGCCGAACGGCTCGTCCATCAGCATGAGCGGCGGGTCGGCCGCCAGGGCCCGGGCCACCCCGACCCGCTGGCGCTGGCCCCCCGACAGCTGATTCGGAAACCGGTCGGCCAGGTCCCGGGGCAGGCCGACCAGGTCGAGAAGCTCGTCGCAGCGCTCCTGCATCCGCTTCTTGTCCCACCCGAGCAACCGGGGCACCGTCGTGATGTTGTGGGCGATGCTCACGTGCGGGAACAGGCCGACCTGCTGGATGACGTACCCGATGTCGCGCCGCAGGTCGGCCGGATTGGTCTCGAGCACGCTCCGGCCGTCGATGAGGATGTCCCCGCCGGACAGGTCGATCATCCGGTTGACCAGACGCATGGCCGTGGTCTTGCCGCAGCCGGAGGGGCCGACCAGCACGCAGATCTCCCCGGCCGGTACGGTCAGGGACAGGTCCTCGATGGCCGGAGTCCGACTCCCCGGGTACCGCTTGGTGACGTTGTGGAACTCCAGGGGAGCGGCCCCACCCCGGGGCGTGGTGGATGCGGATTCGCCGCGGCGGGTCAGTTTCATGTGACGGGTCAGCATCTCCGGGTAGATCTGGCAGCAAAGGTGCAATACCCCCTCGAGCGGATTCTCTACCCGGCCAGGTCAATTCGGTGACCTGCAGGACCGGCGCGTCGCACTTTCGGGGCAACCAGGAACGGACCGCCCAAGCGTGGTTTCCGCAGCTCGCGGACCAGCTTCGGTGAGGTTACGGTTCGGTAACGATCAGGTAAGCCCCCGGGGCTGCTCAGGACCCCTTGAGCGCAGAAGCCAGCATCTGCTGGTAGATCCCCAGGATCTGCGTCCCGTAGGTCGGGTCGCTCGCCCATACCCCCGTGAGCGACTCCCAGGTGGGGCAGCACGCCCGGCGACCCTGGCGGCCGGGTGCTAGAGCGGCCAGCACCGGGCCGGGGCCGCCGGAGGGGGGATTCCCGTCGGCGAAGATCCTCAGCAGCTGCGTCTGGCCGAGCACGCCCCCGTGGGGAGACGGGAACTTCCAGCCGGTGGCGCACGTGTCGCAGTGGCCGATCCCGGCGTAGTTGTTGTACAGCACCGAGTCGGGTGAGCTGAATCCGCCGGTCTCGAGCACAGCCTGGGCGAAGGCCACGTCACCGCGGATCCCCTCCTGGGACCCCGCCTGCAGGTACCAGCCGGCGAGCTGCGCGATCGGTGCGGGGGTGAGATCGACGTAACCCTGGTTGCGGTACCAGGTCACGAGCTGGGCTGCGTCGAGGGCGGACCCTCCGATCAGGGACAGGCCGGAGGAGGCCGGCACCGGCCCGGTCAGGGCGCCGAGGTCCACGGTCAGGGCGTTGCGGGCAGCAGCCAGCCGGGCCCGGGCACCGGCCAGCTGCTCCTGGTCACCGGCCAGCGCCGCGGTCGCCTCCTGCGAGCGGGCCAGCGCCGCGGAACGGTCCTGCTGGGCGGCACCGACCTGCACCCGGTCGGTGCGGAGCCGGCCGAGCAGGTCGTCCCGCTGGCGACGGGCGGCGGCCTCGGTGGTCAGGTCCCGCCTGAGGTGACCGAACACCACGCCCGTGACCGTCTCGACCTCCGCGGCGTCGATCACCTTCTGCTGCTCCGCTTCCAGCGCCCGCAGGCTGGTCGGCTGAGGGTTGGTGAGCTGCCCGGTGTACATGCCGACCGCGATGGACCGGAGGGCCCGCCGATCGGCGGCCAGGCGGACCCGGTCGGCGTCGAGCGCGACGTTGGCCGCCCCCAGCGCCGCAGTGTCACCGGCCAGCCTGACCCCGGCGTCGCGGAGGCGGGCGGCCGCGGCTGACGCTTCGGACGTGGCCCCGTTGAGGGCCTGCTGGTCGGCCGTGACCACCGAGTCGAGCTGGTCGACGAGGAAGCGGGCCTCACTGATGGGCAGCTGGTGGCTCTGCCTGACCACCGCCTGCTGGTCGGCGGCGATGGCCGCCACCTCCGCCTCGGGCCCACCGGAGGCGGCGGAAGCCGGTGCCGCCCGCCCGGTCAGACCCCCGGCCAGGAGGACCGTCGCCGCGGCTGCCGAGACGGGCGCCATCCGTCCGCGCCGTCGACCCCGCCCTGCCCGAAACACGCTCTACAGGTTGCCCCATCGGGCGGCCCCGGTGCTCGACACCCCCACCCGGACCGGTCAGGCCCTGATGCGCCCCCGCCCGAAGGCGTCCATGAGGCCCCAGCGGCCGGGTATGTCGAGCAGCTCCACCTGGCCGAAGGCCGACGGTATGGCCGGGTCGACCAGCATGTGGTCGCCGACCGGTTCCAGGCCCAGCATGGTGCGCAGGAGCAGCAGGGGGGCGCCGGTGGACCAGGCCTGGGGGCTGCACGCCGTGGGGTACTCGACGGGATAGCCGGTCAGCTCCCGGCGGTACCCGCTGAACGCCTCCGGCAGCCGGCCGCCGAAGTACTCGGCGGCCTCGAGTATGCCGGCCGCCACCCGGGCCGCCTCCGCCTTGAACCCGTAGCGACGCATGCCCCAGGCGATGAAGGAGTTGTCGAAAGGCCACACCGTGCCGACGTGGTAGCCGATGGGGTTGTAGCGGGCCTCCCCCTCGGCCATGGTGCGGATACCCCAACCGGAGTAGAGCCGGTCGCCCATCAGGTGGCGCACCACGGAGCGGGCCCGGCGCCGCTCCACGATCCCGCTCCAGAGCAGATGGCCGATGTTCGAGCTCAGCGAGTCCACCCGGCGGCCGTCGGCGTCGAGGGCCAGGGCGTAGTAGCCGCCGTCGTCGATCCAGAAGTCCCGGTTGAAGCGCCTCTTCAGGGCTTCCGCCTGGCTCTCCAGCTGCTCGGCGTACTCCGGGTCGTTCCACACCATGCGAGCCAGGCGGGCGGCGCGAACCTTGGCGTCGTAGGCGTAACCCTGGAGCTCGCAGGTGGCCCGGGGGAAGCCGGGCAGGGTCCCGTCGCGGTAGGCGATGGAGTCCCACGAGTCCTTCCAGCACTGGTTCTCGAGTCCGGTGTCCTCGTTGCGCCGCTGGTAGGAGATGTAGCCGTTCCCCTGCAGGTCGGCGTAGGTGTCGATCCACTCGAGCGCAGCCCGGGCCTGGTACTCGAGGTCCCGGACCAGCCCGGTGTCGCCGGTCCAGCGCTCGTACTCGTCGAGCAGGACCAGGTAGAGCGGGGTGGCGTCGGCCGATCCGTAGTAGGGGGAGTGGGGCCTCTCCTCGAAGGCGGTCAGCTCGCCGAAGCGCTGTTCGTGCATGATCCGCCCCGGGTCCTCGTCCCGGAAGTCGTCCGAGCGGGACCCCTGCCTCTCGCCCAGCGCCCGCAGGGTGGTGGCCGCCAGCTCCGAGTTGAACGGCAGGGCCTGGAGGCTGGTGAGGATGCTGTCGCGCCCGAAGATGGTCATGAACCACGGCAGGCCGGCCGCCGGCAGGGCGTGCGCCGGGTCGGTCCGGGTGGAGAACCTCAGTGCCGACAGGTCGATCAGGCTGCGCTGGTACGTGGCTCGCAGACTGTCGTGCTCGCACACCAGCTTCGGGGCCGCCTTCATCCACGCCGCCAGGCGGGCCGACGGGTCGCGCTGGGCCGGCGGCCCGCCCGGCAGGCCGCCCGCTGCCCCGGAGCCGTCAAGGTCGAGGGTGGGCGCGACGGTGAGGTCGGTCGTCCACTGGCCGTGACCGGGGATATCGAGGTGGAACACCAGGTCGCCGTCGTCGCCGATGGCCGGGGGCTGGCTCGACGAGATCGAGGTGGACCGCTGCAGACCCTCGCGCCGGTATCCCAGCACCAGCCGGTCGTCGTCCACCCGGCGGTAGTAGTCCCCCTTCTTGGACAGGGCGTCTTTGACCTCGAACAGATCGGCGAAGTCGCTGCCTGCGCTCAACCTCACCTCGAGGGTCAGCGGCCGGGCATCGTGGTTCAAGATGGTGATGCTCTCCCGGAAGCCCAGACCGACGGCTCGCCGGCGGATCACCGATGAACTGGCGTCGACGTAGACGGTCCCGGTGCTCGGCACGAGGAAGAAGCGGGTCTCGAAATACGACAGGTCGTCGACGGCGAGAGGGCTGAGGCGCTGACCGTTCACCGTCAGGACCCAACGGGACAGGAAGCGGGTGTCGAAGGAGAAGAAGCCTGCGGTGTCGGTGGGGCTGGCGTCGATGTCGCCGCCGCGGTCGGACACCACGAAGGTGTTCCCGTCGAGGATGCTGACCGAACCGGCGCTCATCGGGTCTCCCTCCGCAGGGCCGGGCTGCCCGACGAGGTCGGCGGTCCCGGCATGAGCCGGTCGAACATCAGGAGCAGGTGCAGGTCCCCCTGCACCCGGACCTCGCCGCGCAGCACCGCCGCCGTCGTGTTGACCTGGCCGCTGACGATCCCGTCGAGGACCGAGGCGGCGGTCTCCACCACTGCGTCGGCGGCGTCGTGGCGCCGCGATACCGCCACGTGGCCCCGGTCGATGAGGACGAACCAGTGACCGGCCCGCTCGCCGTCACGCACATCGAAGCGGATGGATCCCCTGACCCGCCCGAGCAGGGGTTGGTGGCCCCGCCGGCCCAGGCCCTGGAAGAAGGAGGCGGCCCGCCCGCCGGCCCGTGGAGGCGCTTCAAGAGTTGGCATGCCCGGCGAACGTAGGCCCGGGGTCGGACCCGGGCGTCACCCGGACGGGATGAGCCCCCGACCAGGGCGCCGCTACCGGCAAATAGGGGACACCGAAATCCGGTGGAGGACTTGGGAGCGGCGCTAGGGTGGAGCTACTGTCAGGTCGGCTGGCGAGGGGCCGGCCGCCCGGAGAAGGCAACGAGGGAGAACGCATGGGGAAGCAGGTCCCGCTGGTCGACTATCTGGTCCTCGGGGACCACCCCCACCTGGTGGCCCACGAGTGCGAGAGCTGCGGGGCCCGGTTCTTCGACCGCCGCAACGCCTGCGCCGGCTGCTTCGCCACGTCGTTCAAGCCGTTCGACGTTCCCACCGAGGGGGAGTTGCGCAGCTTCACGATCGTGGCCTACGCCGCGCCGGGCGTCCCCGTGCCGTTCGTAGCCGGTGTCGTCGATTGCGGCGGCACCAGCGTCAGGGGCAACGTGATCAACACACCGGCCGACCCCGAGCGGGTGCGCACGGGCATGAAGGTGCGGCTCGCCACCTACGTGGTGGGCACCGACGACGAGGGCACCGAGGCCGTCGGCTTCGGTTTCGAACCAGTGGAGGGTGACTGAGGTGGCTAGCGACGACATCTGGATCCTCGGGATCTACATGACGAAGTTCGGGAAGCACCCCGAACTCGACACCGTCGACCTGGCCGCGGAGGCGGCCATGAGCGCCCTGGCCGACGCCCAGGTGACCATGAAGGACATCGGGGTCCTGGCCGCCGGCAACCTGATGTCGGCCAGCGCCGGCATCGGTCAGCAGCTGCAGAAGCAGATCGGCCAGACCGGCATCCCCGTCTACAACGTGGCCAACGCCTGCGCCACCGGCGCCACGGCCCTGCGCACCGCCATCATGGCGGTGAAGGCGGGGGAGTGCGACATGGGCCTGGCGGTGGGGGTCGAGAAGCTGGCCGGGGCCGGACTGCTCGGATCGGGCGGCCGCAGCAAGGACAGCGGCAACGTCTACAACCCCCAGGGCCGCTTCGGGGCGGTCGCTCCGCTGGACGGACGGGTTGGCACCGAGACCATGCCCGGCGTGTTCGCCCAGATCGGCATGGAGTACGGCCACCGCTACGGCGGGACGTCATTCGAGCTGTTCGCCCGCATCTCGGAGAAGAACCACGCCCACTCGACGCTCAACCCGCTGGCCGCCTACACCAAGCGCATGAGCCTCGAGCAGATCATGGGCGACGTGATGATCGCCTACCCGAACACCCGGCCCATGTGCTCCGCCAACTGCGACGGGGCTGCCGCGGCGGTCGTGGTCTCGGGCGCCAAGCTGAAGACGCTGTCACCGGATCAGCAGCGCCGGGCCGTGAAGGTGTCGGCGTCGGTCCTCACCACCGACCCGTGGGAGGAGGCCTGCCAGGTCCTGCCCAACGTCAACACCCTGACCCGACGGGCCGCCGAGCAGGCCTACGCCCAGG
>JAKAXN010000123.1 GCA_021816565.1 Actinomycetes bacterium | reverse complement strand
ATCATCTGCCGGACGGCCGGGACCCCCTCGGCGGTGGCCGGGATCTTCACCATCAGGTTGGGGAGGGAGATCCTCTCGTGCAGGTGGCGGGCCGCCTCGATGGTCTCGTCGGTGCGGCTGGCCAGTGACGGGGCCACCTCGAGGGAGACGAAGCCGTCCAGCCCGCCGCTGGCGTCGTGCACCGGGCGCAGCACCGCGCAGGCGTCCCTGACGTCGTCGACGGCCATGTCCCAGAAGGCGGCCTCCACCGAGTCGCGCTCCAGGACGGCGCGGAACTGCTCGTCGTAGGCGTCGGAACCGGCCATGGCCTTCTGGAAGATCGTCGGGTTGGACGTCACCCCGCGGATGCCGTGGTCCACCAGCTTCTGCAACCCGCCGCCGCGCAGGCTGGGCCGGTTGAGGTTGTCGATCCAGGGGCTCTGACCCTGCTCGGCGCAGAGATTCTGCAGGTTGGTCACTACTCGTCCTCCTCGTCTTCGTAGATCTCGTCGAACCCCTCCAGGGCGTCGACCAGGGTGGCGGCCCGGGCGGCCACGTGCTCGGCGGTGAAGCCGAACGACTCCAGCACCTCCGGTCCCGGCCCGGAGGCGCCGAAGCGGTCGATCGACACCGAGTCGTCGGCCCAGCGGGCCCAGCCGAACGAGCTGGCCGCCTCCACCGCCAGGACCGGAGCCACCCCCCCGAGGACCGCCTCCTGGTAGTCGTCGTCCTGCTCCTCGAACAGCTCCCAGCTGGGCATGGACACCACCCGGGCGGACAGGCCGGTGGCGTCGAGCAGCCTGGCCGCGTCCAGGCACAGCCCGACCTCCGAGCCGGTACCGATGAGGATCACGTCCGGCTCCTCGTCGCCCTCGAACAGCACGTAGGCACCGCGCTCCAGGTTCGATCCCATCTCGGCGGTGCCCTCGAGCACCGGCAGGTTCTGGCGGCTGAGGATCAGGGCGGTCGGCCCGTCCCGCTCCACGGCCACCCGCAGGGCGTGGGCGGACTCGTTGGCGTCGGCCGGGCGGATCACCCGCAGGCCGGGGATGGCGCGCACCGCGGCCAGCTGCTCGATGGGCTGGTGGGTGGGGCCGTCCTCGCCGAGGCCCACCGAGTCGTGGGTCCAGAAGTAGATGACCTTCGCCTCCGACATGGCGGCCAGCCGCACCGCCGGGCGCATGTAGTCGCTGAATACGAAGAACGTGCCCCCGACCGGCAGCACCCCGCCGTGGAGGCTCAACCCGTTCATCACCGAGCCCATGGCATGCTCGCGCACGCCGAAGGCGATGGCCCGCCCCGCGGGGTGCTCGAAGCTCTGGAGGGGCTCGTCGTCGATCTTGGTGCCGGTGTTGCCGGTCAGGTCGGCGCCGCCGGCCACCAGGCCGGGGATGTCGGAGATGACCGCGTTCATGACCGCCTTGACCGAGTTGCGGGTGGCCAGGGACTCGCCCGGCTTCCACACCGGCAGCTTCTCCTGCCAGCCCGGCCGGCCCCGGTTCTCCCAGAGGGCGTCCCACTCCTCCCGGTCGCCGCCCCAGCTGTCGAGGCGGGACTCCCACTCGACCCGCCGGGCCCGGCCCCGCTGGCCGGCCTGGCGGTACATGTCCAGCACCTCCTGCGGCACCCAGAAGTCCTGGTCGGGCGGCAGTCCGAGGATCTCCTTGGTGGCCCGCACCTCATCGGCACCGAGAGGCGAGCCGTGGGCCTTGGGGCTGTCGGTCATATTGGGTGACGGGTAGCCGATGTGGCTGCGCAGTATGAGCAGGCTGGGCCGCTCCTCCTCGGCCATGGCCCGCCGGATGCCGGCCTCGAGGGCGTCGGTGTCCTCGCCGATCTCGCCGAGGTGCTCGACGTGCCAGCCGTAGCTCTCGAAGCGCTTGCCGGCATCGTCGGTGAGGGCGATCTCGGTGGGCCCGTCGATGGTGATGTGGTTGTCGTCGTAGACGTAGACCAGCCGCCCCAGCTTCAGGTGCCCGGCCAGAGACGCAGCCTCGTGGCTGACGCCTTCCATCAGGTCGCCGTCACTGCAGATGACGAAGGTGTGATGGTCGACCAGGTCGGGGCTGTAGCGGGCCCGCAGCATGCGCTCCGCCAGACCCAGCCCCACGGCGTTGGCCACGCCCTGGCCGAGCGGGCCGGTGGTGACCTCGATACCGGGCAGGTGGTGCACCTCCGGGTGACCGGGCGTGCGGCTGTGCAGCTGACGGAACTGCTCGAGATCCTCCAGCTCGAGCCCGTAGCCGGTCAGGTACAGCATCGAGTACAGCAGGATGCAGGCGTGACCGCAGGAGAGGACGAAGCGGTCCCGGTCCGGCCAGTGCGGGTCCGACGGGTCGTAGTCCATGATCCTGGTCCACAGCACGTGGGCCAGCGGCGCCAGGGCCATGGCGGTGCCGGGGTGCCCGGCGTTCGCCTTCTGGGGGGCATCCATGGCCAGGCCGCGGATGACACTGATGCCCAGCTGCTCGAGGTCGCGCTCCGTCATGCCGCAACCCTACCCATGCCGGTGGGGGTCACCGGCCGCCCCCTCAGACGGGGGGAAGCAGGGTGAGAGGAACGGCGGTTATGGGGCCGTCGGGGAGGATCCGGCAGTGGGCCTCGATGGTCCCGTAGGTCTTGAACTCCAGCTCGCCGCGCACCAGGCGGTAGGTGAACTTCCCGGGTTCCACGGTGAAAGGTGACACGTTGCGCGCCACCTGCTCTCCGTCCTCGTCCCGGAACACGACCTCCAGGATGCCCTCGCCGTCCTCGTCGGGGCGGCATCGGACCAGCACGATCAGGTGCGGGGTCACCGCCACCGGAGGCTCGCTGGGAGCCGGGAGGGAGAACATGACGCCGAGCAGGTCGATCCGGGTGGAGGGGCCGGGGACCGGCCGCAGGTCGATGTTCTCGGCGAAGAGAGCGGAGAGGATGTCCATGGCGGCGGGAGGCTAGACCAGTCGGCGCGCCGCTCAGACCGGCTGCGGCTCGCGCCGGGCACCGGCGGCCAGGCGGGGCTGGAGATGGCGGACCTTGAGCCAGCGCAGCCGCCCGGCCAGCGCCACGAACCACCAGCCCGGGTCGATCTCCCGCTTGGCGAACGACAGGCGGGCCGAGGTCGGCGCGGCGTGGTGGTTGCTGTGCAGCCCCTCGCCGGCGGTCAGCCAGGCCAGCCACTGGCTGTTGGTGGCCAGCCCCTTGAACACCCGCCGGCCGTAGGTGTGGCCGACGGCGTTGACCGCCGAGTTGAGCACCAGGTACGTCACCGCGTGGGTACCGGCGGCGATGGCGGTCATCTCCCAGTTCTCGCCGAAGATGAAGAACAGGGCCACTATCCCGACCCCCAGGCCGAGCAGGGCGTGGTCGAACAGGACCTTGTCCCATCGGTCGGGGGGGAGGTCCTTGGCGTACTTCTCGACCGTCACGCCGTCCCGGGCGGCCCGGCGGTAGAGCACCACGTTGCCGAGCTGCACCTTCCAGAAGCCGTCGATCCTGGGGGAGTGGGGGTCGCCCTCCAGGTCGGTGAAGGCGTGGTGCTTGCGGTGCACCCCGACCCACTGGCGGGGCCGGATGCCGGTGCTGATCCACGTCACCACCCGACATGCGAAGCGCAGCCCGGGCGACATGGTTATCGCCTTGTGCGAGAGGGTCCGGTGCAGGAAAACGGTCGTGAGGAGGATCGCCACCTGGCAGGTAGCCAGACCCACCACGACGGCAACGATTATGCCGGTCATCAAGTCAAAGGTACCCGCTGCACCCCCGGCGAAGCGCCTCGACCGCCAGTTCTTCCGGTCCCGCCCCCTGTCGTGCTAAGCCGACCGGGTGAGCCGATACCTGCCGGTGTTCCCGTTGGGCAATCCGCTGCTCCCGACCCAGGTCCTGCCCCTGCATGTCTTCGAGGAGCGCTACCGGCTGCTCATGGAGACGCTCACCAGCCCCGGGTCCCCGGCCGAGATGGGCGTGGTGCTGATAGAGCGGGGCAGCGAGGTGGGCGGCGGGGACGTCCGGGTGGCCACCGGCACGGTGGCCCACCTGATCGAGTGGGACCGGCTGCCCGACGGCCGGTGGGTCGCCATCTTCGCCGGGAGCCACCGCTTCCGGGTGGACCGCTGGCTCGACGACGATCCCTACCCGCAGGCGATGGTGGCCGAGACGGCCGACGAGGAATGGGACCCCGACGACGCCGGGCGCCTGGCGGCGGCCGAGTCGGAGGTCCGCCGGGCCCTGGGCCTGGCCGGCGAGCTGGGCGACCGGGGGGCCAACCCGGCATTCACCCTCGATCCCGAACCGGTGAGGGCGGCGTGGGAGCTGTGCGTGCGGGCCCCGCTGGGCGCCCTGGACCGCCAGCGACTACTGGAGGCCCCCACCCGGGCCGAGCGGCTGGAGATGCTGGGGCGGGAGGTGGCCGAGATCTCCCGATTGCTTGCGTTCAGGCTGCGCGGGCGGTAAGGATCGTCTGGCTGTGAGCAAACAGGACGACAGGGGCCTCGGCACCCACTTCAACGAGCTGCTGGGCCTGGTGATCGCCTACGCCAAGCAGGAGACCGTCGTCCCGCTCAAGAACCTGGGCCGCTACGTCGGTTTCGGCCTGGCCGGGGCCGTCCTGCTGGCCGCCGGCGGCGCCATGGCCACCCTGGCGGCGGTACGCCTGGTGCAGGTCGAGACCGCCCCCCACCTGACCGGAAGCCTGACCTGGGTTCCCTACCTGGGTGGGATCGTGGTGGCCGGGATCGGCTCCGCCTGGGCCGCCACCCGCATCGGCCGGGACGTCAAGCGATGAGCCCCAAGCGCCCCTCGATCAAGCCGGCCACGCCCAAAGGCCTGGCTCCCGGACAGCGGGTCGAGATCACCGACATCCGCAAGAAGCTCGAGGAGATCCGCGGCGACGCCGACGAGACCTCCGCCGCCGCCCGACCCTACGCCGCCATGGTCGCCGTCGGCGGCGCGGTGGTGGTGGTGGCCCTGGCGTTCGTGCTGGGCCGTCACCGGGGCCGGCGGAAGTCCACCTGGGTGGAGATCCGCCGGCTGTGACCGCTCCGATCGCCGCTTCGGCAGGCCTGCTGTGAGCCCCGTGGAGCGGGCGGTCCGGGCCCTCATGCGCCAGGGATGGCGTCGGGGGGTGGTGGGGGGCAGCTCCGCTTGGACCGCGGTGGGAGGCCTGGCCGTCCTGGGCTACCTGGGGGGCCGGGCCCTGCGCCGGGAGGCCGATGTGGTCTTCTCCGAGGAGCTGGCTCCGGGCCAGTCGATCCGCATCACCCACGAGGCCCGGCCCTGATTGCCCGGCGCCCCGCGGGCGCCGGGGCCGGCCGCTGGTCCACAATCGGGGTAGTGAAAGTTCTGATGCGCAATCCCCGGCGGGAGGTGGCCTTCGACGGCCCCCTGGCGGTGTCGTCCCTGCTCAACCGCCTCGAGGTCAACCGCGAGTCGGTTCTGGTCATCGTGGACGGGTCGCTCGTGACGGGCGACGCCACGGTGCCCGACTCAGCGACGGTGGAGATCCGCCCGGTGATATCCGGGGGTGCCCTTTGAGCCGGCCCCTACCGGCCCGGCGCGACCCGGCGGCGGTGACGCCGTGAAGTGCCGGGTGTGCCGCGAGCCGGCGGTGATCGACATCCGGCGCCACAACGCCGGTTTCTGCCATCCCTGCTTCGTGAAGCACTGCCGCGACCAGGTGGCCCGGGCCATCGAGTCGTACCGCATGTTCGCACCGGAGGACCGGGTGCTCGTAGCCGTATCGGGCGGCAAGGACTCCCTGGCCCTGTGGGACATGCTGCTGAAGCTCGGCTACCGGGCCGACGGGCTCTACATAGGCCTCGGGATCGGCGACTACAGCGACGAGTCCGGCGGATACGCCCGGCGCTTCGCCGGGTCCCGGTCGGCCGAACTGCTCGAGGTGGACCTGCCGGCCACCTTCGGCTACGACATCCCCACCGGGGCGGCGGCGGCCCGCCGGGCCCCGTGCTCGGCGTGCGGGCTGTCCAAGCGGCACCTCTTCAACTCGGCGGCGCTCGACGGCGGTTACGACGCGGTGGCCACCGGCCACAACCTCGACGACGAGGCGGCGGTGCTGTTCGGCAACGTCCTGCGCTGGGACATGGGCTACCTGGGCCGCCAGCACCCGGTCCTGCCGGCCGGCGACGGCTTCGTGCGCAAGGTGAAGCCGCTGGTGCGCCTGGGCGAGCGGGAGACCGCGGCGTACTGCGTGCTCGAGGGCATCGACTACATCGTCGAGGAGTGCCCGATGGCCGAGGGCAACCGTCACCTCGGCTACAAGAACGCCCTCAACGAGATCGAATCCACCTCGCCGGGATCCAAAGCGGCGTTCCTGTTCGGCTTCCTGGAGCGGATCTCGCCGATGGTGCAGCCGACGGCGTCGGCCGAGCGGGAGGACCTCCACCCCTGCCCCGGGTGCGGGTCGCCGACCGTGGCCGAGGTGTGCGCCTTCTGCAAGCTCGTCGAGCGGGCCACCTCCCGGTGAGCCGCCCCTTCTCCGCCGGTGAGCGGATCCTGCTGTTCGACTCGAAGGGCCGGCGCTACCTGGTCACCCTGGCCGAGGGCGGGGAGTTCCACACCCACTCCGGGCCGGTACCCCACGCCGATCTGATAGGCGCCGAGGAGGGCGTCACGGTCCGCTCGACCCGCGGTGCCCGCTACGTGGCGGTGCGCCCGACCCTGGCCGAGGTGGTCCTGAAGATGCCCCGGGGCGCCCAGGTCATCTACCCGAAGGACCTCGGGCCCATCCTGATCATGGCCGACATCTTCCCCGGGGCCCGGGTGTTCGAGTCGGGGCTCGGCTCGGGGGCCCTGTCCATGGCCCTCCTGCGGGCCGGGGCCGACATCACCGGCTACGAGCTGCGCCCCGACTTCGCGGCGCGTGCCTCGGCCAACGTGGCAGGCTTCCTCGGCACCCCCGCCCTGGAGCGCTACCACGTGTCGGTACGCGACGCCTACGACGGCATCGACGAGACCGGTTTCGACCGCATGGTGCTGGACCTGCCCGAGCCGTGGAGGCTGGTCAAGGCCGCGGAGCAGGCGCTGCGGCCGGGGGGCATCCTGGTGTCGTACCTGCCGACCATCGGCCAGGTCAGCACCCTCCGGGACACCCTGGAGCGCAGCGGCTTCGGCATGGCCGAGACCCTGGAGGTGCTGCAGCGCACCTGGCACGTCGAGGGCCAGTCGGTCCGGCCGGACCACCGGATGGTGGCCCACACCGGCTTCCTGACCTCGGCCCGCCTGCTCGTCCCGGGAACCTCCGGCCCGGAAGCCGGCCCGGATGAGGAGACCGCCGGGTAGGTGGACCTCCTCGATCTGGTCATAGTGGTGGCGGCGGTCATCGCCGCGGTCGGCGGCTACCGGCTCGGGTTCATAGGCCGGGTCATCTCCTGGCTGGGACTGGCCGTCGGGTTCTACGTGGCGGTGCGGTTCCTGCCCACCATCGTCAACGACCTGCACAACTCCTCGCCGGGGACCCTGGTGGCGGTGTCGGTGGCGGTGCTGGTGGGAGGGGCCATGGTCGGCCAGGCCCTGGGCCTGGTGGCCGGATCCCGGCTCCACCACGTGCTGCCGCTCGGTCCCGTCCGCCTGGTCGACCGGGCCGTCGGGGCCGCGGTCGGCGCGGCCGGGATCGTGGTGGTGCTCTGGCTGCTGGTCCCGTCGCTCGCGGCGGTACCGGGGTGGCCGGCCAGGGCGGTGTCGGGCTCGGGTATCGCCCGGTGGGTGTCGCGGGACCTGCCCACCCCGCCATCGGCGCTGCAGGTGCTACGGCGCATGGTCGGCAACGACGCCCCCCAGGTGTTCGCGGTGCTGCAGCCGGGGGTGTCGTCCGGGCCGCCCCCGGCCGGGATCCCCCTCAGCGGGCCGGTGGCGTCCTCCGTTCTGGCCTCCACGGTGAAGGTCGAGGGCCAGGCCTGCAACCGGATCTACGAGGGCAGCGGCTTCGCCGTGGCCCCGGATCTGATCGTCACCAACGCCCACGTGGTGGCCGGGGAGCCGGTCGGCCAGACCGACGTGCTGGAGCCCAACGGGCGCCGGCTGCCCGCCGACGTGGTCATGTTCGACCCCAGGCGGGACCTGGCCCTGCTCTCGGTCCGGTCGCTCGACGAGAACCCGCTGCCGCTGGCCAACCCCCAGGTGGGCCAGGTCGGGGCGGTGTTCGGCCACCCCAACGGCCAGGACCAGGTGGCGGTGACCCCGGCCCGGGTGGCCCAGGAGGAGGTGGCGGTGGGGCGGGATCTCTACGACGTGCACACCACCCGCCGCGAGGTGCTGGTCCTGGCCTCGGCCCTGGCCCACGGGGACTCGGGCGGGGCCCTGGTCGACACCGCCGGCCAGGTCGTGGGGGTGGCGTTCGCCATCTCCGCCGACCAGCCCGACGTGTCCTACGCCCTGGCCACCAGCGAGCTGCGCTCGGCCCTGGCCGAGCCCCGGGCCCCCCACACCCCGACCGGGCCCTGCCTCACCGGGGGGTAGGGGCCGGACGCGACGCCGACCCGGCGGAAACCGGCCGGGTCGGACGCTCGATCGATGCAGTCGGGCCGGGGGGTCGGACCCGGCGGGAGCTCTACTCCTCGATGAAGATGCATTCCCCGGGGCACTCCTCGGCCGCCTCGCGGGTGGCGTCCTCCATGCCGTCGGGCACCACGGCCAGGCCCTCGTGGCCACCGGGGTTGTCGAACACCTTGTCGCCCTCCTTGACGTAGGAGAGCCCGTCGTCGAGCAGCGTGAAGACTGCGGGAGCGATCTCCTCGCAGAGACCGTCTCCGGTGCAGAGATCCTGGTCGATCCAAACCTTCATCGCGGTGACTCGCCTCGCATTCGGGACTAAACGGGAGTTTCCGGGGGAAACCGGGCCGCTCGGAGCTACCTCCGGCGGTTCCCGGTCAATTTACCTCGGGACGGTACCGACGGCCGCGAATCCGTGTCAATTTCCGCGACAGCCACTGTGAAAATCGACCTCGGACCGGGACGTATTGGCCTGCACCTAGCCCCGGGCAGGGGGTAAGTTCCAGCCAGATGGGCGTCGCTCGAGCGGCGACCAGACGACACTGCGAGGTGCCCCTTGAGCAACTCTCCTTTCGACGGTAACCCGGGCGATCAGGACGCGTCATCCCAGCTGGCCGAGCTGCGGGAGCACGCCCGCGCCCTGGAAGAAGAACTGATGGCCCTGCGGCGGCGCATGCAGGAGGGCCCGAAGCGGGTCCGCACCCTGGAGGAGAAGCTGCTCGAGACCAAGGGGCAGCTCCAGCAGGCCATATCGCAGAACGAGCGGCTCACCTTCACCCTGCGGGAGGCCCGCGAGCACATCGCCGCCCTCCGGGAGGAGGTGGACAAGCTGACCCAGCCGCCGTCCGCCTACGGGACGTTCCTCGGCCGCAACGACGACGGGACCGTCGACGTGTTCTCCGGTGGGCGCAAGATGCGGGTGGCGCTGCACCCGGAGCTGGCCGACGATGCCGCTAAGCTGCGCCGGGGCGCCGAGGTGGTGCTCAACGAGTCGCTCAACGTGGTCCTGGCCCGTTCGGGGGAGAAGTCCGGCGAGATAGTCACGCTCAAAGAGGTCCTCGACGACGGCCGGGCGGTGATCGTCGGGCGGGCCGACGACGAGCGGGTGGTGGAGATGGCCGACGGCCTCGAGGGGGTGCGGCTGCGGGCCGGCGACTCGCTGCTGATGGACTCCCGCACCGGGCTCCTGCTGGAGAAGCTCCCCAGGCCGGAGGTGGAGGAGCTGGTGCTCGAGGAGGTGCCCGACATCTCCTACGCCGACGTGGGCGGCCTCGACAGCCAGATAGAGGCCATCACCGACGCCGTCGAGCTGCCGTTCCTGCACCGCCAGCTGTTCGTGGAGCACAAGCTGCCGGCCCCCAAGGGCATCCTCCTCTACGGGCCGCCCGGGTGCGGCAAGACCCTCATCGCCAAGGCGGTGGCCAACTCCCTCGCCAAGAAGGTCTCGGAGGTCACCGGCGACAAGGCGGCCCGCAGCTACTTCCTCAACATCAAGGGCCCGGAGCTGCTCAACAAGTACGTCGGCGAGACGGAGCGGCAGATCCGGCTGGTGTTCCAGCGGGCCCGGGAGAAGAGCGAGGAGGGCGTGCCGGTCATCGTCTTCTTCGACGAGATGGACTCGCTGTTCCGGACCCGGGGCACCGGCATCAGCTCCGACATGGAGTCGACCATCGTTCCCCAGCTGCTGGCCGAGATCGACGGCGTGGAGGCCCTGCGCAACGTCATCGTCATCGGCGCCTCCAACCGGGAGGACCTCATCGACCCGGCCATCCTGCGCCCGGGCCGACTGGACGTGAAGATCAAGATCGAGCGCCCCGACAAGGACGCCGCGGCCCAGATCTTCGCCCGCTACCTGACCCCCGACCTGCCCCTCGACGCCACCGAGGTGGCCGATCTCGGCGGGGGCGACCGCGACAAGGCGGTCCTGGCCATGATCGAGCGCACGGTGGCCGAGATGTACCGCGACGACGAGAGCAACCAGTTCCTCGAGGTCACCTATCAGAACGGTGACAAGGAGATCATGTACTACAAGGACTTCTCGTCCGGGGCCATGATCGAGAACATCGTGCGGCGGGCCAAGAAGCTGGCCATCAAGCGGGTGATCGCCGGTGACACCCCCGGTATCCGCACCCAGGACCTCCTCGAGTCCATCCGCCAGGAGTACAAGGAGCACGAGGACCTGCCCAATACCACCAACCCCGACGACTGGGCCAAGATCTCCGGCAAGAAGGGCGAGCGGATCGTCTACATCCGCACGATCATGGCCCAGGGCGAGGAGACCACCGGTGGCCGGTCCATCGAGCGCGTGGCCACAGGCCAGTATCTCTAGGCCGGGGCCACCTATAGGGCCAGTAGAGGGCTGGCACTCGCTAAGGTCCGATTGTGCCGCCGAGATCACCCTGCGCCGTGGGCCCGCCGTCAGGCGGGCCGGGTGGGACCGGGAGGCGCTCAGGTAACGACACCGACGCGGGCGAGGTACGGAGCACACAGTGGCCATAGTGAAGGTGCTCGGTATGGAAACCGAGTACGGGATCATCATCAGGGGCTCGGCGGACCCGAACCCCATCGCGGCCTCC
>JAKAXN010000122.1 GCA_021816565.1 Actinomycetes bacterium | reverse complement strand
TTCCGATCTGGCTGGCAGGAGAAGCTGCCGGTGTGGAAGCCGGGCGAGTCCGTGGCCACCCGCAACTCCGTCAAGGCGGTCCTCAACGCAGTCATCTCCGATATCCCCGGCCTGGTGGCCGGCGGCGCCGATCTGACCGGCAACACCGGCACCAGGATCGACGACGAGCCCCTCCAGAGCTACGAGCACCCGGAGGGGCGGGCCATCGCCTTCGGTGTACGCGAGCACGCCATGGGCTCGGTGATGAACGGTATGAGCCTTCACGGCGGGGTGCTGCCGGTCGGGGGCACCTTCTTCGTATTCAGCGACTACATGCGTCCGGCGGTGCGGCTGGCCGCCATGTCGGACGCCAAGGTCATCTACTTCTGGACCCACGACTCGGTGGGCCTCGGCGAGGACGGCCCCACCCACCAGCCCATCGAGCAGCTGGCTGCGGTGCGCGCCATCCCCGGCCTGCGGGTGATCCGCCCGGCCGACGCCAACGAGTCCGCCCATGCCCTGCGCGTGGCCGTCGAGCGCGACGGCCCCACCGCCTTGATCCTCAGCCGCCAGAACCTGCCGGTGCTCGAGGGCACCGCCGAGATGGGGTCGAATCTCGAGCGCGGCGCCTACGTGCTGTTCGAGGGCGACGAGGAACCGGACGTGATCCTCGTCGGTACCGGGTCGGAGGTCACCCTGTGCGTGGAGGCGGCCAGGCTGCTCGACGCCACCGGGCTGTCCGCCCGGGTGGTCTCCATGCCGAGCTGGGAGCTGTTCGAGGAGCAGGACGACGACTACCAGGAGGCGGTCCTCGGGGGGGCGGCTCCGGTGCTGGCAGTGGAGGCGGCCAGCTCGTTCGGCTGGGCCCGCTGGGCCGACGACTCGGTCTCGATCGACCGCTTCGGCGCCTCCGGGCCGGGCCCCGAGGTGCTGGAGTCGTTCGGCTTCACCGCCGAGCACGTGGCCGCCCGGGCCGCCACCCTGGTCGACGCCCTCGAGGGGTTCGACGAGATCTACGAAGACGAGGAGGACGAGTAGTGACCAACCTGCAGAATCTCTGCGCCGACCAGGGACAGAGCCCCTGGATCGACAACCTCAACCGCCCCAGCCTGCGCGGCGGCGGGTTGCAGAAGCTGGTGGACCACGGCATCCGCGGGGTGACGTCCAACCCGACGATCTTCCAGAAGGCCATGACCGGCTCGGACGCCTACGACGAGCAGTTCCGCGCCGTCCTGGCCCACGACTCGGTGGAGGCCGCCTTCTGGGACATGGCCGTCGACGACGTCAAGGACGCCTGCGCGGTGCTGCGCCCGGTGCACGAAGCCAGCGGCGGCCTGGACGGATTCGTCTCGCTCGAGGTGGCCCCGTCGCTGGCCAGCCGCACCGACGAGACCATCGAGGCGGCCCGCCACCTGCACGAGAGGATCTCCCTCCCCAACCTGATGGTGAAGATCCCGGCCACCGCCGAGGGGGTCCCGGCCGTCCGGCAGATGATCTCAGAGGGGCGGAACATCAACGTCACGCTGATCTTCAGCCTGCCCCGTTACCGGGAGGTGATGGAGGCCTACCTGTCGGGCCTCGAGGCCCTGGCCGCCGCCGGAGGGGACCTGTCGTCGGTCCACAGCGTGGCGTCGTTCTTCGTGAGCCGGGTGGACACCGAGGTGGACCGCCGCCTGGAGAAGGCCGGCGCCGACCCCTCACTGTCGGGGCGGGCCGCGGTGGCCCAGGCCAAGCTGGCCTACGAGCTGTTCCAGCAGACCTTCAGCGGCCCCCGGTGGGAGGCCCTGGCCGGCCAGGGCGCCCACGTGCAGCGGCCCCTGTGGGCTTCCACGTCCACCAAGAACCCGGCCTACCCGGACCTGCTCTACGTGGACAACCTGATCGGCCCCCACACCGTCAACACCATGCCCGACGCCACCGTCGACGCCTTCCTCGACCACGGGACCGTCACCCGGACCGTCGACTCTGGGATCGACGGCTCCCACCGCCTCCTGGAGGAGGAGCTGCCCGACGCCGGCATCGACATGGAGGACGTGTCGAAGGTGCTCGAGCAGGAGGGGGTGGCGTCATTCCTGAAGAGTTGGGACGAGCTGCTGCAGTCCCTGAGCGACAAGGCCAACGCCATCACGGGTGGGGAATCGGTTTGAGCCCCGACCTTCCTGTCAACACCCTGGCGGAAGGTATAGACACCACCCGCCGGGCGCCCCCCGGCGTGCTGATCGTCGTGGGCGCCTCCGGTGACCTCACGTCGCGCAAGCTTCTGCCCGCCCTCGAGCAGCTGTCGCGCCGGCGCCTGCTCCCCCAGTCGTTCGCAGTGGTGGGGGTGGCCCGCACCGATCTGAGCGACGACGGGTTCCGCCAGGTGATGACCAACGCGGTGCCCGACGCCGGACCGGCGTGGTCGGAGGTGGTCAAGCACAGCCGCTACGTGATCGGCGAGTACTCCGACCCGAAGACCTTCACCCGGCTGTCCGAGGTCGTCGCCGCGGTCGAAGAGGAGATCGGCGCCGGGGGCAACCGCACCTACTACCTGGCGACGATCCCGGCGGTGTTCGAGCAGGTGGCCGACGGTCTCGGCGCGGCCGGCCTCAACCGCCCTTCGCGGCCCGGCGCGGCGGTGCGGCTGGTGATAGAGAAGCCTTTCGGCCGGGACCTCGACAGCGCCCGGGTCCTCGACGCCGGCCTGCACCGTACCTTCGACGAGGAGCAGATCTACCGGATCGACCACTACCTCGGCAAGGAGACGGTGCAGAACGTCCTGGCCCTGCGCTTCGCCAATGCCATCTTCGAGCCGCTGTGGAACCGCAGCTACATCGACCACGTGCAGATCACCGTGGCCGAGTCCCTGGGGGTGGAGAAGCGGGGGGGCTTCTACGAGACCGCCGGAGCCCTGCGCGACATCGTGCAGAACCACGTGATGCAGGTGCTGTCGCTCACCCTCATGGAGCCGCCCGGCACGATCGACGCCCAGGGCATCCGCGACGAGAAGGTGAAGGCCCTGCGCTCGGTGGTCGTGCCGAGCCCCGATGACGTGCGGGCCAACGTGGTGCGGGCCCAGTACGACAGCGGCTGGAGCGAGGGTGTGGCGGTGCCGGCCTACCGCCAGGAGCCCGATGTCGACCCCAACAGCCAGACCGAGACCTACGTGGCCATGAAGCTGATGGTGGACAACTGGCGCTGGGCCGGCGTGCCCATCTACATCCGCACCGGCAAGCGCCTGCCCAAGCGGGTGACCGAGGTCGCTCTGCAATTCCACGAGGTCCCCCACCTGGCCTTCGACCAGGCCGAGAGCCGGGACCTCAGGCCGAACGCCCTGGTGCTGCGCATCCAGCCCGACGAGGGGGTGGCCCTGCGCTTCGGGGCCAAGGTGCCCGGGCAGGCGTTCAACGTGCGCGACGTGCTCATGGACATGTCGTACGGGTCGGCCTTCATGGAGGACCCGCCCGAGGCCTACGAACGGCTGCTCCTCGACGCCATGGTCGGTGACCCCACGCTGTTCATCCGCAGCGACGAGGTGGACCAGGCCTGGCAGATAGTGGATCCCATCCTGGACGCCTGGCAGGGCCGGGCGGTCCCGCTGGCCGGCTACGCCGCCGGTACCTGGGGCCCCCGCCCGGCCGACCAGCTCATCGAGAAGGACGGCCGCCAGTGGCGGACGCCGTAGCGGTCGACAGCTGGTCCGGCCAGGGGGTGCACCTGTCGGACGTGGTCAGAGCGCTCGGCGACCTGCGCGACCAGTCCAGCGGCTACTCCTCCTCGGCGCGCACCGCGGTGATGACACTTGTGGGGGTGGCCTCGACCGATGGGGACGCCTACGGGGCGACCGGGGCGCTGCGGGTGCTGGCCGGTCACCACCCGTCGCGGATCGTACTGATCCGGCCCGACCCCGACCATGTAGCCACCCTCGGGGCCCGGGCCACCCTGTACGCCCTCGACACCGAGCACCACCGGGTGAGCTTCGAGGAGTTGATCCTCGAGGTGGGCGGCCAGGCCGCCAACCATCTGGACTCCCTGGTGGAAGCGTTCACCCTCTCCGACCTGCCGGTGGTGGTGTGGTACGTCAACGCCATACCCGTGGCCACCGACCCGCTGCTGTCGGTGACCAGCGCCATACTCATCGACAGCCGCGACGCTCCCGACGCCGGCCAGTTGCGCAGCCTGCTGCAGCTGGCCCGCCGCCGCACCCTGGTCGACCTGTCGTGGAGCCGGCTGGCCCCGTGGAGGGAGCTGATGGCCGCCCTGTTCGAGCCGGCCGCCAACCGGGTGTGGCTCGACTCGCTGGTGTCGGCCGAGATATCCGGGAAGATCGGCCCCCGCCGCCTCCTCGGCGGCTGGCTGACCGCCCAGACCAGCCTGGCTCCGAGAAGCATCGCCCTGGCCGACGCCCGTCACGTGTCCATGAAGCTGACCGCCGACCGCGACGGCGAGCGGGCCACCTTCAGCGTGGAGCGGGTGGACGGACAGCGGCTGGTGGTCGCCGAGGCGGCGCTGCCCGGCGCTGCCCGGCTGCGTCTCACCAGCACCCTCCCGGAGGATCCCCGGGCTACCTCGCTGGCCAACGCCCTCACCCATCTGCGCCCCGACGCGGTGTGGGAACGGGCCCTGTCGGCGGCCACGGCCCTATCTGACTAGGACCCTCGGCCGGCCCGCCTAGTCTGCACCCCGTGAACGGAGACCTGATCGTCGTCGACGACCTGCCGGGCGCCTTCGCCGCCCGGGTCATATCGGCCTACGAGTCGCGCCCCGACGATCTGTTCAGCTTCGCTCTCACCGGCGGGAGCACGGCCCGGCCGTGCTACGAGCGCCTGGCCCACGACAGCGCCGACGCCATCGACTGGCTGTCGGTCAACGTCTACTGGGGCGACGAGCGCTGCGTGGCGGCCGACCACCCCGATTCCAACCAGCTGCTCGGCCGGCAGTCGCTCCTCGAGAAGGTGGGGGCGGCCAACGCGGTGTACCCGATGAGCTGCGACGAGGGCCCCGACTCCTACCAGCTCCGGCTGGGCGAGGTCGGCAAGCTGGACGTCATCCACCTGGGGATGGGACCCGACGGCCACACCGCGTCGCTGTTCCCCGGGTCCGCCGCCCTCGACGCCGACCCGGGGCAGCTCGTGGCGCTCAACGAGGATCCGTCGGGACGCAACGTGCACCCCCGCATGACCCTCACCTTCTCCGGGATAGCCCGGTCCCGGCTGGTGATCTTCACCGTCGCCGGCGCCAACAAGCGCGACGCTCTCCGGGCTGTCATGGACGGCGCCGACCTGCCTGCGGCCCGGGTCACCGCCGACCGGATCGTCTGGCTGGTGGACCGGGAAGCGATGCCGAGCTGACCGTGGTCCCCGACGACCGCCAGCTCAGCGAGCTTCTCGACTCCGTCGGTGTCAGGGCCAACCGGGACCAGCTGCTCGAGATCCTCGAGACGGTGCTGCGCATGGCCGCCAACGACACCGACCGTCTGGACCTCAAGATCACCAACGCCGCTCTGAAGGAGATGGCCGAGGCGTTCGCCATGTTCGCCCCGTACCGGCGGATCCGCAAGATCACCATGTTCGGCTCGGCCCGTACCCTGCCGTCCGATCCCCTCTACGCCCAGGCCCGGGACCTGGCCCGGGTCCTGGCCGACCACGGCTGGTCCACCATGACCGGGGCCGGGCCGGGGATCATGGCCGCCGGCCTGGAGGGCGCCGGCCCCGACCGGGCGTTCGGCATCAACATCCGCCTGCCCTTCGAGCAGGACGCCAACCAGTTCATCAGGGACAACCCGAAGCTGGTCTCGATGAAGTACTTCTTCACGAGGAAGCTGCTGCTGATCAAGGAGTCGTTCGCGTACGCCGTGCTACCCGGCGGGTTCGGCACCCTCGACGAGGCGTTCGAGCTCCTGACGCTCATCCAGACCGGCAAGGCCGAGCCGGCGCCGGTGGTGCTGCTCGAGTCGCCGGGTTACAGCTACTGGAAGGGCTGGGACCGCTTCCTGGCCGACGAGGTGGAGTCGAGAGGGCTGATCAGCCCCGGCGACCGGTCGCTGTTCACCATCGTCGACACCGTCGAGGACGCCGCGTCGGAGGTGCTCAACTTCTACCGGAATTACCACTCCCTCCGGTGGGTGGGGGAGAATCTGGTGCTGCGCCTGGAGCAACGACCGACCGAGGAAGAAGTGGCCGACCTGTCCGAGCAGTTCGCTGACATCATGACCGGCGGTATCCGGCTCCTGGACGGCCCGCTGGCGGCCGAGCGGCGCAGCGACGACTTCCCGGAGCTGCCCCGCGTGGCGCTGCGCTTCGACCGCTTCTCCTACGCCCGGCTGCGCCAGCTCATCGACGCGCTGAACGCGCTGGCGAGCGCCCCGCCGCCCGTGCGCGTCGGCCGCCCGTGAGCGCAGTTCTCACCGATCCGCTCCCGCTCGGGTCGGTGACGGCCCCGTCGCGGGTGCTGTTCGGGCCGCACGAGACCAACCTGGGCGACGGCCGGGCCATCGGCGCCCGCCACGCCGCCTACTACGCCCGGCGGGCGGCCGGCGGGGCCGGGATCATCGTCACCGAGACGGCCTCTGTCACGCCCAACGACTGGCCCTACGAGAGGGCCCCGCTGGCCGCCTCGTCGGGGGCCGGCTGGCAGGCGGTGGCCCGGGCCTGCGCCCCTCATGGCACGGTCGTGCTGGCCGGCATCGGTCACGCCGGCGGCCAGGGCAGCAGCGCCTACTCCCAGGAGGTCATGTGGGCCCCGTCCCGGGTGGCCGACGTGGTGACCCGGGAGCCACCGGCCGAGCTGGACGAGGGCGACATAGCCCGCCTGGTCTCGGACTTCGCGTCGGCTGCGGCGACGGCCATGGAGGCCGGGCTGGGCGGGGTGGAGATCGACGCCGGGGCGTGGTCGCTGCTGCGGCAGTTCCACTCGGGGCTGACCAACCAGCGCTCCGACCGCTACGGCACCGATCGGCTTCTCCTCACCCGGCAGGTCATCGAGGCGGTCCGAACCGCGGCCGGGGCCGGGGCGGTGGTGGCGCTGCGCCTGTCGTGTGACGAGCTGGCCCCCTGGGCCGGGGTGACACCTGAGCACGCGGCCGCCGCCGTGGCGGAGCTGGCTCCCCTGGTGGACCTGCTGACAGTGGTGCGGGGCGGCCCGTATTCCACCACCGCCTACCGGCCCGACGCCCACACCGGTGAGGGGTTCAACCTGCAGCTGTGCCGGGACATGCGCCGGGCCGCCGCGGGCGGGGCACCGGTCGCCCTGCAGGGCAGCGTGGTGGACCCGGCCATGGCCGCCGCGGCGCTGGCCGACGGGACCTGTGACGCGGTCGAGATGACCCGGGCGCTGATCGCCGACGCCTCCCTGGTCGACAAGGTCCGGGCGGGGGCGGCGGAGCGGGTCCGGCCGTGCATCCGCTGCAACCAGGCCTGCCGGGTGCGCGACAACCGCAACCCCATCGTCTCGTGCGTGCTGGACCCGGCGTCGGGCCACGAGACCGACGAGCCGTTCGATGCGCCGGCCCGGGCGTCGGGGGGCGCCCCGGTGCTGGTCGTGGGCGCCGGCCCGGCCGGGCTCGAGTGCGCCCGGGTGCTGGCGGCCGCCGGCCGACCGGTGGTGGTGGCCGATCGCAGCCCGCAGGCGGGGGGCACCCTGGCCCGGGCGGCCCACGGCCCCGGCCGTGAGCCCCTGCGGGCGGCGACCGACTGGCTGCAGGCCGAGGCCCGCCGCGAGGGGGCGGAGCTCCGGCTCGGTCAGGACATCACCGCCGAGGACGTGCGACGGATGCTGGCCGGTGGGGGCCGCGTGGTGCTGGCCACCGGATCCCGGCCCTTCGCCGGGCGCTACCCCGACGCCGGGATGGCCGTGCTCGACGCCCTCTCGGTGCTCGACGGCACGGGCGAGCTGCCCGACGGCCCCGTCGCGCTGCTGGACCCCGTCGGTGACGCCGTGGGGGTGAACCTGGCCGAGTGGCTGGCCCTCGACGGGCGGTCCGTGACCCTGGTCTGCCCCGATCCGGTTGCCGGCACGCAGCTGGCCCGCACCGGTGACCTGGCCGACGCCAACGGCCGCCTGCAGCGGGCCGGCGTGGAGCGCCGGCTGCGCCAGATCGTGAGAGGCGTCGGGGCCGGGGCGGTTTCGGTGGAGGACGCCTGGACCGGCGAGGCCGGCCTGGTCCCGGCCGCCTCGGTGGTCGACTGCGGGCACCGCCTGCCGGACGAGGACCTGTACCTGCAGCTCGCCGACCCGGCGATCCCCCGGGCCGGCGACTGCGTGGCCCCCCGCTCGCTGCTCGAGGCGGTGCTGGAGGGCCGGCGGGTGGCCCTTGCGCTGCTCGGCCCGGCCGGGCCGGCCGGCCACCACCGGGACCCCGCCATGGCGGCCGAGGCGGCCCGATGAGCGCCGGAGGCCGGTACCGGCACCTGTTCAGCCCGCTGCGGGTCGGGTCCCTCACGCTGCGCAACCGCATCGTGTTCTCGGCCCACCTCACCAACTACGCCACCCAGGACGGCCGGCCGAGCGAGCAGCACGCCGCCTACTACGCGGCCCGGGCCGCCGGCGGGGCCGGGCTCATCATCACCGAGGAGCACTCCACCCACCCCACCGACTGGCCCTACGAGAAGCTCATCCACGGCTTCCATCCTGAGGTGATCCCCGGGTACCGGCGGATCACCGACGCGGTGCACGCCCACGGGACGCCGATCCTGGCCCAGATAAACCACAACGGCGGGCAGGCCTCCAGCATGTACACCCGGTTACCGGTGTGGGCGCCGAGCCCGGTCCCCGACCCGCTGTTCCGGGAGGTCCCGAAGGCCGTCGAGGAGCACGAGATCGCCGAGATCGTGGCCGGCTACGCCCGGGTGGCCGAGCACTGCATGCTCGGCGGCTTCGACGGCATCGAGCTGCAGTGCTCACACTCATCGATCGTGCGGGGCTTCCTCTCCCCCGCCACCAATCTGAGGACCGACCGCTACGGCGGCAGCCTCGAGAACCGGGCCCGCATCCTCATCGAGATCGTCGACGCGGTGCGGGAGGCCATCGGCGGGGCGGTGCTCGGCGTCCGCCTGTGCGGCGACGAGCTGATCGACCGGGGCACCACTATCGCCGAGGCCGTGGAGGTGGCCCGCATGGTGGAGGCCACCGGCCAGGTCGATTACATCAACACCTCGATCGGGGTGGCCACCGCCACCCTGTACATGATCGAGGCCAGCATGCAGATCCCCCCCGGCTACGCCATGTTCATCCCGAGCGCCATCCGCCAGGCGGTGGGCATCCCGGTGATCGGTGTGGGCCGGTTCAAGGACCCGCTCCAGGCGGACCGGGCCCTCGAGGCCGGCCACTGCGACCTGATCGGCGTGGTGCGGGGCCAGATAGCCGACGCCGACTTTGCGGCCAAGGCCCGCTCCGGTCACGCCACCGACATCCGCACGTGCCTGTCGTGCAACCAGGAATGCGTCGGGCGAATGGGGCTCAACCGGTGGCTGGGCTGCATCGAGAACCCCCGCACCGGCCGGGAGTCCGTACCGGTACCGCCTCCCCACCGGCCGGGCCGGCGGGTCGTGGTGGTGGGGGGCGGCCCGGCCGGCCTCCAGGCCGCGGTCACCGCCGCCGAGCGGGGCCACCGGGTCACCCTGCTCGAGCGTCAGGCCCGTCTGGGCGGCCAGATACCGGCGGCTGCCAGCGTCCCCAGCCGGGCCGAGCTGCTCGACATCACCCGGAACCTGGTGGCCGCGGCCGGTCGCCTGGGGGTGGACGTCCGCACCGGGGTGGACGCCGACGCCGCGACGGTGGCGGCTCTGGCCCCCGACGTGGTCGTGGTGGCCACCGGGGCCCGGCCCAGCCGCCCGTGGTGGGCCGGCGGCCTGGAGCGGGTCGTCGACGTGCGCGACGTGCTGGAGGGACGGGCCGATCCGGCCGGCCGGGTGGTGGTCGTGGACGAGCTGGGGTTCCACCAGGCCACGTCGGTAGCCGAGCTCCTGGCCGACCGGGGCTCTGCGGTGGAGGTGGTCACCAACGGAATGGTGGTCGGCCAGGACCTGGGTATCACCTTGGACCTCGAGACCTGGAACGTCAGGGCCTCGGCCAAGGGCATAGCCCAGTCCACCGACCTGGTGGCCATGGGTGCGGAGGCCACGGACAAAGGGCTGCTCCTGCGGCTCCAGCACCATCCCACCGGGACCGACCGGGAGCTGGAGTGCGACTGGGTGGTGGTGGCCACCCACCAGCAACCGGAGGACGACCTGTGGCGGCAGCTGACGGGCGGGGACGTCCCGGTGCACCGGATCGGTGACTGCCTGGCGCCGCGCCGGGCCCACGCCGCGGTGATCGAGGGCCACCGGGTGGCGGTGGCTCTGTGAGCGCCTCCCCGGAAGAGCGTCCGGCCCAGGAGCCGGTGGCGGTGGTCGTGGCCCGCTCCGGCCGGGTGCCGGCCGGGGCCGACGAGGCGGTCGCCGAGGCCGGGGGCCGGGTGGTGGTGGTCGGCGACGGCACCGCCGAGGCCGCCGCCGCGCTCGGCAGCGCCGGGCGGGTGTGGCGGGCCGACACCGGGACCGGGCCCGCCGGGCTGGCCGACCTGCTGGCGCCGGTGCTGGAGCCCTGCCCCCTGGTGATCCTGCCGGCCTCCCCCGACGGGAGGGACCTGGCCCCGCGGTTGGCTTCCCGGCTGGGGAGGCCGCTCCTGGCCGGCGCGGTGTCGTGCCGGATGACCCCCTCGGGTCCGTCCGCTGATCTGCTGCGTGCCGACGGCCGGGTGGTGGTGCCGGCCACGGCCGGGGGCCCGGCGGTGGCCACCCTCTGGCCCGGCTCCCGCAGCCCCGAGCCGGCTACCGACCCGGCGCGGGTGTCGGATCTGGAGCTGCCCTCCGGGGGCCCGGTCCTGGACCCGCAGGTCGTGGAGCTGATCGAGCCGGACCCGGCGACGATGGACCTGGCCGAGGCCACCCGGGTGCTGGGCGGCGGCGCCGGCCTGGTCGGGCCGGGCGCCGGCGACGAGCGGGCTCGGGCGGTGTTCTCGCTGCTGGTGGACGTGGCCGCCGCCCTGGGGGCGTCGGCCGGCGCCACCCGGGTGGTGACCGACGCCGGATGGATGGGCTACGACCGCCAGATCGGCACCACCGGAGTCACCTTGGACCCGGAGCTCTACATCGCCCTCGGCGTGTCGGGGGCCAGCCAGCACGTAGGCGGCCTCGGGGCCCCCACCCACGTGGTGAGCGTCAACGTCGACCC
>JAKAXN010000121.1:4779-11245 GCA_021816565.1 Actinomycetes bacterium | reverse complement strand
CCGGGCAGCCGCTCGGGGTGGGCGTCCAGCGGGCCGAAGAACATCTCGACGGGGACGGCCATGCCGCCCGCCCCACCACCGATGCTGACACTCTCGTTGCCGAGAGTGGCGCGTGCGACGGTCCAGCCGCCGTCCACCGGGCCCACCACGTCGTCGTCGGGGACGAACACGTCGTTGAAGAACACCTCGTTGAACTCGGAGTGGCCGGTGACCTGGCGCAGCGGTCGCACCGTCACCCCCTCGGCGTGCATGTCCATGACCATCATGGTGATGCCCTGGTGCTTGGGGGCGTCGGGGTTGGTCCGGACGGTGGCCAGGCCGAACGCCGCCTGGTGGGCCCCGCTGGTCCACACCTTCTGACCGTTGACCACCCAGCCGCCCTCCACCCGGCGGCCCCTGGTCTTGATGCCGGCCGCATCGGAGCCGGCGTCGGGCTCGCTGAAGAGCTGGCACCAGATCAGCTCCTGGTTGAGGGCCGGACGGACCCACCTGGCGATCTGGTCTTCCGTGGCGTGCTGGATGAGGGTCAGGATCACCCAGCCGGTGATGCCGTAGGCCGGGCGGGACACGCCGGCCGCGGAGAACTCCTGCTGGATGACCAGCTGCTCCACCGCCCCGGCGTCGCGCCCCCACGGCCGGGGCCAGTGGGGCATGGCGTAGCCGGACTCGAGCATGGCGGCGCGCTGCGCGTCGGGGCCGAGGTCCCTGATCGACCGGGCGAAGGCGGCGACCTCCCGGCGGATGTCCTCGGCCTCGGGTGGCAGGTCGATGTCGCTGCTGCGGCGCACCCCGGCCCGGGCCAGGGCGGCGATCTCCACTGCCGCCGCCTCCTCGTCGACCAGGCTGGAGATGGCCGACGCCCGGCGCAGGTACAGATGGGCGTCGTGTTCCCAGGTGAAGCCGATGCCGCCGTGGACCTGGATGTTGAGATTGGCGTTGTGGACCGCCGCGTGGGTGGCCAGCGACGCGGCCATGGCCGCTCCGTAGGAGAAAGCGTCACCCCCGGCGGCCGCAGCCCGGGCCGCATCCCAGACCGCCGCGGTGGCCAGCTCGGCCTCCACCAGCATGTTGGCGCAGTGGTGCTTCACCGCCTGGTAGGTGCCGATGGGGCGGCCGAACTGCACCCGGGCCTGGGCGTACCCGGCGCCCGCATCGCAGCACTGGCGGGCCACGCCGGTCGCCTCGGCGGCCAGGATGAGGCGGCCCAGGTCGGTGAGGAGGCGCCGGCCGCCGGGGATGACCTCGGCCTCGGCGCCGTCGAAGACCACCCGGCCGGTGCGGCGGGTGGGATCCATGTTGGCGGGAATCTCGACGCGCACCGCCGGGCCCGAAGCGTCGACCACCACGGCGTCATCGCCGGCCGGGACGACCACGATGGCGGCCGTGCCGGCGCCCAGCACCCCGGCCGCGGTGCCGCTGACCCGCCCGTCGCGCACGGTCACCTCGGCGTCGAGAGCGACCCCGGCCGCCACCGAACCGTCGGCCAGGCCGGGAAGGTGCTGCTTCTTCAGGTGCTCGGCGGCGGACGCCGCGATGACGGCGCTGGCGATGACGGTGGGCACCGCCGGTCCCGGGCACACGGCCCGGCCGAGCTGCTCCACCACCACGGCCAGCTCCGGCATGCCGTAGCCCGACCCCCCGTACTCCTCCGGCAGGTGGATGCCCAGCCAGCCCAGGCCGGCCAGGTCCGGCCAGAACCCCGGGAGGTCCTCCCCGGGAGCTTCGAGCAGGGTCCGGGCGGCGGCCACGGCCGCGTTCCTGGCCAGGAAGTCCTGGACCGTGGCGGACAGGGCCTGGTGATCCTCGGAGATGGCGATCGACATGCCGGCCACTCTATTTGGGACCCTCAACTATTTCTCCCGCCGGGGCCCGGCGCCCTGTTTGGCGGGCCGGCCGAACGGGTATGAACGGCGGCGATGAGGGCGACATCCGGCGGGCTGGTAGGGCTTCTGCGCGGCGATCGAGTCGGTGTACGCCCCGGATCGACCGCCGGCTGAGGGAGCAACCATGAGCCTGACCGCACCGCCCACCCCGACCCACACCGGTGGCGCCGATCCGGGACCCGACGGGGGCGTGGTCGAGCTGCTGCGCCGGGCCGGGGCCATGATCGACTCGATGTGGCACCAGGCGCTGGCCGAGAGCGGCCAGCACCAGGCGGTCCAGCTGGCCGAGGCCAGCCAGGGGGTGCACCGGGCCCTCATCGCCCTGAGCGCCCTCGAGCGGGCTGCCCTCGGTTCCTCCGTCTCCTGAGCCGGCGCGACCGGCTCGCCGCAGGCCCGCTCAGCCGGTCGGCGCCAGGGCCGCTTCGGCCACCCCGGCCGGCACCGGGGCCATCCGGCCCCCGCTGAGACCGAGCACCCGGTCGCAGCGCTCGAGCGGGGCCGTCCGGTGGGTGGAGATGACCACCGTCCGGCCGGTGGTGGCATCGAGCAGGTCGGCCATCACCTGCGCCTCGGTCGCCGCGTCGAGGTGGGCGGTGGGCTCGTCCAGGACCAGCACCTCGGGGTCGGCCAGCAGGGCCCGGGCCAGCAGCAGCCGCTGGCGCTGGCCTCCCGACAGGGAGGCACCTCCCGGGCCGGCCTGGGTCGACCAGCCCTCGGGGAGCGAGGCGACGAAGGGGCCCAGGCCGGCCCGGGCCGCCACCCGGTCCAGGTCGGCGTCGGTGGCGGCCGGGGCCACGACGCGCAGGTTGTCGCGCAGGGTGGTGGAGAACACATGGTCGCCCTGCAGGGATCCGGCCACCAGCCGGGGCCGGGCGTCGCCGGCCAGGGCCGTCACCTCGGCGGTGCGGGACCCGTCGCTGAGGTCTATCCGGCCCCGGCGGGGCGCCAGCTGCCCGAGCAGCGCGCTCAGCAGGGTGCTCTTTCCGGATCCGCTCGGGCCGACCAGTGCGATCCGCTCCCCGGCGTCGACGTTCAGGTCGGCACCGTCGATGACGGCCGGGGCGCCGGGAGCGGGGGCCACCACCAGCCCCCGGCCGCCGAGGCGGGCCACCGCCGCCGGTGGGACGGCCGGGCGGGCCGGTTCGGGTACCGGGGCCGGCCGGTCCAGGACCTCCTCGACCCGGGCCAGGCCCGACGCGCACCGGCCCAGAGCGGCGAACGATGCCGGCAGCGCGCCCAGCCCGTCGAAGACCACCAGCACCGCCGCAGCCAGCACGCCGAGGTCCACGCCCGGCAGGCGGCCGGCGGCCACCGCCGCCGATCCGGCCAGGAGCACCCCGCCCAGGGTGGCGGCCGAGACCAGCCCGGTGGCCGCCGTGCCCCAGGCGGCGGCCCGGATGGAACGGCGCGACGCGCCCGCCACCACCCGGTCCGCGGCGGCGATCTCCTCCCGTCGGCCGGTGGTGGCCCCGTAGGCGGTCAGCTCGTCCAGCCCGTCCACCAGCCCGTTGGCCAGGGCGTCGCGCCGCCCGGCGGCGGCCGCCGCCTCCGGGGCGGTGCCGGACCCGGCCCTCCCGGCCAGCGGGGCGGTCGCCCACGCGGCCACCGTGCCGGCCGCCAGCAGCAGGCCCGCGGCCGGCACCAGCATCCCGGCCAGGACCACCGCGCCGGCGGCGGTCGCCGCCGCCCCGGCCAGGGGTACGGCCGCCCGGACCAGCGCCTCCTGGGCGCCGTCCACGTCGGAGGTGAAGCGGCGCAGCAGGTCCCCCCGCCGGTAGTCGCCCAGGCCGGCCGGAGCCAGCGGCTCCAGGGCGGAGAACACCCTGACCCGAAGCCCCGCCAGCAGCCGGAGGGCCCCGTCGTGGGCGGCCAGCCGTTCGCCGTAGCGGAGCAGGGCCTTGGCGATGGCGAAGGTGCGCACGCCGACCACCGCGATGGCCAGGGCCTGCACGTTCGGGTGCTGGGAGGCCCGGCATATCAGCCACACCGAGGTGGTGGTCAGGGCCAGCCCGCTCAGCCCGGCCAGCGAGCCCAGCGCGCCGGCCTGGGCCAGCCTCCGGGCCGCGCCGGGCGACGACCCCATGGCCTGGATCACCCAGCGGTAGAGGCGCCGCCCGCCCGCCGCCGGTGGCGGCACCGCGGCCTCCGGTCCCCGGGCGCCCAGCAGCGCCGGGACCGACCCCGGTTCTGCCCCCGGGCGCCGCGGAGCGACGCCGGAGGGGCGGCCCCGTCGGGCCCCGGCCCGCACCTGCAGCCGGCCGGCCTCGACGGTCACCTCGGTGGCGGCCAGCCCGATCAGGTCCGGGTCGTGGGTGGCCGCCACCACCGCCGCCCACCCGGCCAGCCCGGCGACCACCCGGCGCACCACCCCGGCGGTCACCGGGTCCAGGTCCTCGGTGGGCTCGTCGAGCAGCACCAGCGCCACGCCGCCGGAGCGGGCCACCCGGCCGGCCCGGGCCAGGGCCCGGGCCAGGGCCACCCGCCGCCGCTGCCCGGCCGACACCGCCCGGCCGTCCTCGCCGAGGAGGGTGGCGGGGGGCGGGGCGGCGCAGTCGGCCAGCAGGCGGTCCAGCTCGTCGTCGGGCAGGTCGGGGTCGCCGAGACGCACCTCGGTGGCCACGTCGGGGCAGGTGAGCCGGGGCCGCTGGGGCAGCCAGGCCACGCCCGCCGACCAGGAGTCGCCTTCCGGGCGGGGGCTCCCGTCGGCGCCCACCGTCAGCGAGCCGGCCGACTGGCGCAGCTGGCCGAGCAGCACCGACAGCAGGGTGGTCTTGCCCGCCCCGCTGGAGCCGGTCAGCACCGTCAGCTCACCGGCCCGGACCGCCAGGTCCACCCCGGACAGCACCGGGCCGGACCGGCCCGGGTACCCGGCTTCCACCCCGGCCAGGCGTACCACCACCCCGGTCGGGTCGGCCCGCAGGACGAAGGGTCGGGCCGGTCCGGTCCCGGGCCGGGGGGTGCGCTCCAGCAGGTCCAGCACCGTGGAGATGACCGTCCGGCCCTCCTCGGTGGCGTGGTGCTGGGCGCCCACCGCCCGGATGGGGGCGAACACCTCCGGGGCCAGGAGCAGCACCGTGAGGGCGGCCGTCAGCCCCATCCGGCCGTGGTCGAGTTCGAGCCCGACGGTGACGGCCACCAGGGCCACCGAGAGGGTGGCGAGCAGGTCCAGGGCCAGCCCCGAGGCGAACGCCACGCGCAGGGTGGCGAGGGTCTGGCGGCGGAGCCGCTCGGTGCCGTCGCGCACCGCGGCCACCTGGGCCCGGCTGCGCCCGTAGATCTTCAGGGTCGTCAGCCCCTCCAGCAGGTCCAGGAACTGGCCGGACAGGCCGGCCAGCTGGGCCCACCTGCGGTCCATGTGGCGCCTGGTGGCCATGCCTATCAGGGCCATGAACAGCGGTACCAGCGGCAGCGTGACGAGCAGCAGCACCACGGCCAGCCAGCTGGTCCAGCCGATGGCGGCCAGGAGCAGCGGCGGGGTGACGGCCGCGCCCACCAGGGCCGGTACCGCCCGGGTGATGTAGCCGTCGAGGGAGTCGATCCCCGACGTGGAGGCCGCCGCCACCCGGCCCCGGTCCTCCCGGTCCAGGTCCCGGGCTCCGGCCCGGGTCACCGCCTCGAGCAGCCGCTGGCGCAGGGCGGCCCGCACCCGCAGCGACGTGTTCTGGCCCAGCCACTCGCCGGCCGCGGCCGCCCCGGCCCGGACGGCCATGGCCGCGACCAGCACCGCCAGGGGCCCGCTCAGCCGGCCCGGCCCGGCCCGCCCGGCCATCACCGTCGACACCACGCCGGCCAGCGCCGCCGCCTGGGCCACCGCCGCCAGCGCGCCGAGGGTGGACAGCCCGGCCCATCCCGCGACCGCCCCCCGCAGGGCCGGGACCGCCCGGAGCAGGCGGGGATCGAGCGGGGCCCGGCCCGGCCCGGCGCGCCCCGGCCGGCGTTTCGGTTCGCCGGTCACCTCAGCCCCGGTTGTCGGTCGACTTCACCGGGGGCTGGGGGCCGGGCCGGGTCGGGCCCGGGCCGGCCACCCGGTAGGCGTCGTTGGTCGAGCGCCCCGGTGCCGGCCGGGGCAGGTGCGGCGAGGGGAACGAGTCGCTGATCCGGGCCCGGAACACCCAGTAGGCCCACGCCTGGTAGGCGACGACCAGCGGGGTGAAGATGGCGGCCACCACCGTCATGACCACCAGCGTGTAGTGGCTGGAGCTGGCCTGGCTGATGCGCAGCGACCACGCCTCCACGTTGTGCGCCGGGATGACGTAGGGCCATATCGACGACATGACGAACACCGGAGCGCCGACGGCCACCAGGGCGCTGGCCCCGAACGCCGGGCCGGCCCGGCCGGCCTGGTTGGCCCAGGCGGAGGCCACGAAGGCCGCCACCAGCACCACCGAGACGGCGGCGCTGACCGGGGTGTGGCGCAGGGCGAAGCTCCACCCGAGGAACGCCACGGTGATCACCGCCACCGGGACGGTAAGAGAGCCGGCCGCGTGGCGGGCCCGCCGGCCCAGGTCGCCCTCGGCCCGCAGGGCCACGAAGACGCTGCCGTGGTAGGCGAACAGCCCGAGGGTGGTCAGGCCCCCGAGGAG
>JAKAXN010000121.1:0-4769 GCA_021816565.1 Actinomycetes bacterium | reverse complement strand
CCGAGGAGGGCGTAGGGGGTGACCAGGTCGACAAGGTTGCCCACCACCTGGTGCGAGGGGTTGAGCTCCAGGCCCCGGATGAGGTCGGCGAAGGCCACCCCGAGCAGCAGCGACGGCAGCAGGCTGCCCACGAACATCCCCCGGTCGCACCAGGCCCGACCGGCGGCGGTGGCCACCTTGCCGCGGTACTCGATGGAGATACCCCGGATGATGAGGCCCACCAGGACCGCGGCCAGCGGCAGGTACAGGCCGGAGAACAGCTCGGCGTACCACGACGGGAAAGCCGCGAACGTGGCCCCGCCGGCCACCAGCAGCCACACCTCGTTGCCGTCCCATGTCGGGCCGATGGTGCGGATCATCCGGACCCGGTCGCTCTCGCTCCGGCCGAGCGCCGGCAGCAGGAGGCCCACCCCGAAGTCGAAGCCCTCGAGCAGGAAGAACCCGGACCACAGAACGGTGATCACGAAGAACCAGAAGTCGGACAGCACTATGCAACCCTTCGGGTCGGGCCGGTCGGGCCAGCGGGGGGACAGTCGGTGGTCATCGGCGGTTCAGGGGGTCAGGACCAGGACCCCGTCGGATCCCGGAGCGGAGGCGTCACCGGCCGGACCGCCGTAGCCGTCGCCGCCGGCCACCACCGCGGCCGGACCCTGGCGGGCGGTGCGTATGAACAGTCGGGCGGCGATGACGCCCAGCACCCCGTAGAGGGCCGAGAACCCGATCAGGGTGATGGCCACGGTGGCGTTCGACACGTTGGTGCTCACCCCGGCCGAGGTCTTGAGCAGGCCGTACACCAGCCACGGCTGGCGGCCCATCTCGGTGAACAGCCAGCCCGCGGTGTTGGCCAGCAGCGGCAGTGCCACTGTCCAGGTGGCCGCCTTCAGCAGCCACCGGCTGTCGGTCAGCCGGCCGCGGCGCCACTGCACCAGGACCAGGAAGGCGATCAGGCCGGCCAGGACGCCGAAGCCGATCATCAGCCGGAACGCCCAGTAGGTGACCCCGACGACGGGCACGTAGTTGCCCGGGCCGTACCTGGCCACCTCCTCGGCCTGCACCGCGTTGATCCCCTTGACCGTGCCGCCCGGGTGGTTGGTGGCCAGGATGGACAGGCCGCTCGGGATGGAGATGTCGACCTTGTTGCGCCCGTGGGTCACGTCGCCGATGGCGAACAGCGAGAACGGGGCGTGGGACCGGGTGGTCCACAGCGACTCCGCCGCAGCCATCTTCATGGGCTGCTGGGTGGTCATCACCTGGCCCTGGATGTGGCCGGAGACCGAGGCCCCGGTAGCGCCGACGAGCACCGCGGCGACGGCCATCTTGGCCACCCCGAGGTGGATCGGGTCGCCCCCCCGCCCGCCCCGGGACAGGTGCCATGCGCTGACCGACAGCAGCATGGCCCCGCCGGTGAGCAGGGCGGCCATGAGGGTGTGGGTGAAGGTGATCAGCTGGGCCTTCTGGAACAGCACGGACCAGATGTCGGTGAGGCGGGCGGTGTGGGTCACCGGGTTGAGGACGAAGCCCACCGGGTGCTGCATGAAGCTGTTGGCGGCCAGGATGAAGTAGGCGCTGATCACCGTGCCGACGGCCGCCAGCCATATGGCCGCCAGGTGCATCCGGGGGGTGAGCAGGTCCCGGCCGAACACCCACAGCCCGAGGAAGGTGGACTCGAGGAAGAAGGCGATCAGCCCTTCCATGGCCAGCGGCGCCCCGAACACGTCACCGACGAAGCGGGAATAGCTCGACCAGTTCATCCCGAACTGGAACTCCTGGACGATCCCCGTCACCACCCCTATGGCGAACGAGATCAGCAGGAGGCGGCCCCAGAACCGGCTGCCCCGGTCCCACGCCGCTCCCGACTCGGTCCCCCGCCGGAGGTACGCCACCGTCTGCATGGTGGCCACCAGGAGGGCCAGCCCGATCGATACCGGGACTATGAGGAAGTGGTAGACGGTGGTGGAAGCGAACTGCCAGCGCGCCAGGGTGTCCGGGGCCATGGCGGCCAGTCTGCGGTCGCCTCGGCGGGCATCTCTAAGGGCCGAAAGTCCTTTTGTGAAGCAATCTGCAAGCTTTCGGGCAGGCCGCGCCGGTCAACCCGGCGGTCGGCTCAGCCGCGACGGCCACCAGATCACCCGGCCCAGATCGTGGGCCAGGGCCGGCACCAGTACCGATCGCACCACGATGGTGTCGAGCAGCACGCCGAAGGCCACGGTGAAGCCCACCTCGCTCAGGAACACGAGTGGCAGCACCCCGAGGACGGCGAAGGTGGCGGCCAGCACCACCCCGGCCGAGGTGATCACCCCCCCGGTCACGGCCAGCCCCCGCAGCACCCCGGCCCGCGTCCCGTGGGCGAGGGTCTCCTCCCTCACCCTGGTCATCAGGAAGATGTTGTAGTCCACCCCGAGCGCGACGAGGAACACGAAGGCGAACAGCGGGAACGCCGGGTCGGCGTTGGCGAATCCGAACAGGTGGTTGAACACCAGCGCCGACACCCCGAGTGTGGCGGTGAAGGAGAGCACCACCGTGGCGATGAGCAGCAGCGGGGCCACCAGCGCCCGCAGGAGCAGGATCAGGATCACCAGGATCACGGCCAGGACGATGGGGATGATCAGGTTGCGGTCGTGGCGGCTGGCCTGCTGGGTGTCGTAATTGACCGCGGCCGCCCCACCCACCAGGGCGTGGGCGCCCGGTATGGCGTGCACCGCGGCCCGGATCCGCTGCACGGTGGCGAAGGCCGCGTGGGAGTCGTAGCTGGAGCTCAGGGTGGCGTCGACCAGGAGGCGCCCGTTGTGGGGGGCCACCGCCAGCGCGCCCGGCAGGCAGCCGGCCGGCCGGGCGCCGGCCGCAGCCCCGCCGGTCCGGGCCAGAGCGGCCAGCTTGGAGTAGTCCGGCGCCACGCACACCGCTCCGGGTCCGCTCGCCACTCCCGGGATCCTCGACACCGCGGCGATCACCGCGGGGATGGAACCGGTGGTGGCGGTGATCTGGGCGGGCGAACCGGAGCCGGCCGGGAAGTGGGCGTCGTAGATCTTCTGACCCACCACCGCGTCGGGGTGGTTGGTGAAGCTGTCGGTCGTGGACAGCCCACCGGTCCGCAGGGTGGCCACCCACCCGGCGCAGATCAGCAGCGCCACCGTCGTGGCCACCCACGCCACCCGGTCCCGGCCGGCCAGCCAGCGGGCGAAGCGGCTCCACGGCCCGTGCGTGACCGGGTCCCCCTCGTGGTCTGGTCGCGGTATCCGGGGCCAGAACACGCCGCGGGGGACGATGGTCAGCGCCAGCGGCAGGAACGTGAGCATGACCCCCACGGTGCAGGCGATACCTATGGCGCACACCGGGCCCAGGCTGCGGTCGGAGTTCAGCTCGCCGAACTCCAGGCACAGCAGCCCGAGTATGACCGTGCTGGCCGAGGCGAAGATGGCCGTCGACGCCCGCTTCCACGCGTGGGTCATGGCCTGTACCCGGCTCTCGTAGTTGTGCAGCTCCTCCCGGTAGCGGCTGGTGAGCAGCAGGGCGTAGTCGGTGCCCGCCCCGAGCACCAGCACCGACAGGATGCCCTGGCTCTGGCCCGTGAGGGTCACGATGCCGTGCCGGGCCAGCTCGTATACCACCAGGGCGGCCGCGCCCAGGGCCAGGACCGAGCTGAACAGCGGGAAGAACCACAGCACCGGGCTGCGGTACACGACCAGCAGGATGACCACCACCACCAGGCCGGCGGCGAGGAGCAGCACCCCGTCGATCCCCTGGAACGAGTCGATGAGGGCGACCAGCAGGCCGCCGGGCCCGGCGCTGTGGATCACCAGGCCGGCCGGGGCGCCCTGGCGGGCCACCCGCAGGACCTCCTTCTCGACGTCGACCAGCCTGGTGCCCTGCACGCTGGTGTTTCCCGTCTTGGCGACGAGTGGCACCCCCACGCTGGCGGTCGTGCCGTCGGGGGCGTACACCGCAGCGGTTACCTGATCGGCGGCCACGCCCCCGATGGCGCGAAACGACGACACGTCGGCGGCGATCTTGGCCCGGTCCGGGCCGGTCAGCCCGCCCGCCCGCTGGTACACCACGAAGCCGGGGATGGTCTGCACCGGCTGGAACGCCGCGGCCTCGCTGTCGACCTTCGTGGACTCCGCCGACTTGGGCAGGTAGGAGGCGTTGTCGTTCTTCTGGACCGAGCCCAGCTTGCCCTGGAACTGCCCCCCGGCCAGGCCGAACAGCAGCCAGGCCACACCGAGCACGCCGATCAGGGCGGCTCCCCGGGACAGCCCGCGGCGGGCCCGGGGCGCGGCGCTCGGGGTGGGGCGTCGTGGGGAGTCTGGCATGGTCGGGGTTCTCTCCTCGGGGGCGGCTCCCACCACTCTGTCGCGGCTCCGGGGTATCGGCGAACCGTCGTCTCCGCTCCGCCATCGCCTCGTCCCAATCCATGGCGCCCACCGGCCGTTCGGCTCTAGCGCCGGGCGGCCCGCCGGCGGAGGCTTCACGGCGTACAGCGCGATGGGAGGTCGGGATGGCCCATTTCTCTCCGCCGGCCGGATCCGCGGGCCGGCGGTGGCGGTACCTGGCCGCCACCGTCGCGGCGGCTGTGGCGCTCCTCGCACCGGGGGCGGCCGCCACGGGAGCGGGTGCGACGGCGGCTGGTGCCACGCCCGCGGCCGCCACCGCCGCGGCCGCCACCGCTACCACCAGCGGGTACCGGCTGCTCGGGGGCGACGGCGGGGTCTTCGCCTACGGCTCGACCTTCGCCGGCTCGGCCGCGTCGGACCCCACGCGCTGCCCGCCCG
>JAKAXN010000120.1 GCA_021816565.1 Actinomycetes bacterium | reverse complement strand
GTCACGGTGACGATCTCGCGTTGGGGGAGCCGGAAGCCGAAGCGTACGAAAGCGGCCCACGCTCCGTAGGGGATGAGACGGCCCAGGCCCTGGAGCGCCTCTCCCAGCAGGGCCTCGTCGCGGGCCTTGAGGGAGCGGAGCCCATGGGACACGGCGGCCAGCTGGTCCACCGGGTCGGCGATGTGCACGGGGAGGTCGACGATCATGGCCGAGACCTCGTTGTCGTAGACGTTCTCGCCGCCGGGCGGCCTGAGCGAGACCGGTACCAGCGACGGCACCATGTGGGCCCTCGGCGTCTCCCCCCGGCTGAGCAGCACGGCTCTGAAGCCGGCGGTGATGGCTGCCAGCACCACGTCGTTCACCGTGCCGCCCAGTTCGTTCTTCACCGCCTTCACGTCGGCGAGGGGCGCCCGTACCCAGGCGTAGTGGCGCTGCTGGCCGCCCCACCCCGACAGCGATGAACGGCGGGCCGGGGGCAGCGCCGACCGGGCGGCCCACGCGGCGCGTGCCGTTCCGGCGATCTGGCGCCACGCCCGGGCCGGCTGCGAGGCCAATCCCATCATCTCCAGGGCGGCCCGGGCCGGCAGGGCCAGATCCTGCCCGATCGACCGGGCCACCAGCCGGAGGGAGCCCGGAGCCGGCGCCGGAGACACCGCAGCGGCGGCGGGGGCGGGGGAGTCGAACATCACCCGGTAGAGGTCCGTGCCGGAGATCCCGTCGACCATGCAGTGGTGCACTTTCGAAATCAGCGCCCAGTGGTCATCGGCCAGGCCCGTGACCATCCAGTCCTCCCACAGCGGCCGGTCCCGGTCCAGCCGCTGCCCCATGACCCGGGACATGAGTCTGGCCAACTCGGCGTCGCCGCCCGGTTCCGGGAGGGCGGTCTCGCGGATGTGGAAGCGGATGTCGAAGGCGGGATCGTCGACCCAGACCGGCGGCCCCACCCGCCCCGGCACGGTGCGGATCTTCTGGCGGTACCGCGGTACCTGGGCCAGCCGGTCGCCGATCGCCCCGACCAGCTCCTCATAGGTGGGCGGAGGCCCCCCGAAGACGGCGATGGAGCCTATGGCCATGGAGGTGTGCCGGTCCTCGTCCTCGGCCTCGAGGAACGCGGCGTCGAGTGGACTCAGTCGATCCACGGCTTCCTCCTTCAGGAACGGCGACCGATCCCGGCGTCCTCGGCCTCTCCAGCGGCCAGCAGGGCGTCGGCCACATCGTGGATGGTCTGGCGCCTGCCGATGAGCTCCGCCCGGTAACGGTTGTCGTCGGCGGCGGAGATCTCGTAGCCGAGATCGGTGATGGCCTGGTACAGAAGGTCCGAGAGAGCCGATCCCTGGGCTTCGGTGAGGAACAGCAGCATCGGTGCTTCTTTCGAATCGGGGGCTGGTCAGCCGGATGATGGCACCGGGCCGGTTCCCCGAGCAGGGTCCAAAGGCCCAACCGGCGCCTTCAGCTGCTGGCGCTGCGGACCGCGACGATGGCCACATCGTCGGCGGTGTCCTGGGCGAAGGCCAGCACCGAGTCGCAGAACCGGTCCAGCGGCAGGGCCGCCGCCCTCGTGGCGTGGGCCAGCAGCTCCTCGATCCGGTCGTCGAGGGAGCGTGTCGAGAGCTCCACCAGGCCGTCGGTGTAGAGGAGCAGCGTCGAGCCCTCGGGCAGAAGGGCCTCGGAGTTGCGGCGGGGGAACCCCGGTCCGATCCCGAGCGGCGGGTCCACCGCCCCGGTCAGGATCCTGCTCCCTCCTGCGGGATCCACCAGGAGGGCGGAGGGATGGCCGGCGTTGGCCCACTCGAGCTGCCGGCCCGCCGGCCCGTCCGATACCCGACCCAGGATCAGGCTGGTGAACTCGGTGACCTCCAGGTCCTCGTTCAGCCGGTCGAGGCGCTGCAGCAGCGATGCCGGGTCGCCTCCCCGGTCGTGGGCGAGGGTCCGGAGGAAGCTGCGCAACTGGCCCATCCGGCCGGCGGCGTCCAGATCGTGGCCCATCACGTCGCCGATGACGAGGTGCAACCCGCTCGGCCCGACGAAAGCGTCGTACCAGTCTCCGCCGACCTCAGCGGCCATGGTGGCCGGCCGGTACCGGACGGCCACCGACAGCCCCGGGATCCGGGGTGGTTCGGTCAGCAGGTTCCGCTGCAGCGACTCCGCCAGGTGCCGGGTGGTGGCGAACTGGGTGGCCCGGGCCAGGGCCTGGGCGCCCTGCGCGCTCACCGCGGTGGCCTCCCCCCGCTCGTCGGGCGCGAACTCCTCGTACCCGCACCGGTAGACCCCGAGGTGCCCGATGAGCCGCCCGTCCGCCCGGAGCGGCAGGATGGCCAGCGAGCCGGGTGGGATCGGCGATCCGGGCGGGAGCGCGGCCCGGACCGCCGGCTCGGTGGTCAGCCAGGTCGGGGCGTCGGCGCCCCCCTCGGGTCCCGCAGGGGGCTCGATGTCGGCCAGGTGGTCGGCCAGCCCGGCGGGGAGGCCGGCGGATGCCAGAACCCTCCCGGCGGTCCCGCCGTGGCGGACCACGACCCATGCACCGGCCGCTCCCAGGGCCTCCCGGGCGTAGTCGGCGCAGATCCGGGCCGCCCGCTCCGGTAGGAGGGCGGCGGTCAGCTCGGCGGCCAGGCCCTGCAGCCGGCGGCTGCGCCGGGCCGCGCCGTTGGCCGCCTCGACGGCGTTCTCCAGCGCCCGGCGCCGCCGGTCGTGCTCGATGGCCACGGCCACGGTCCTCGTCGCCTGCTCTATCAGCTGCTGATCGGCCGGAACCGGGCGACGGGGGGTCCGGTAGTAGATGGCGAAGGTGGCCAGGACCCGCCCGGCGGCGTCGAGCACCGGGGTCGACCAGCACGCCCTCAGCCCGGCCGCCTCGGCCAGGTCCCGCCACGGCGCCCAGAGCGGGTCGGACCCGATGTCCTCCACCACGACCTGCTCCCGGCGGTGGGCGGCTGTCCCGCACGATCCGGCGACAGGTCCGATCTCCAGCCCGTCTATGGCCCGGCTGTAGCTCTCCGGCAGGCTGGGCGCCGACCCGTGGTGCAGCCGGAGGCCGTCGTCGCTGGCCAGTAGCACCGACGCCAGAGCCCCCTCGGGCGACTCCCGTTCCACGGTGGAGGTGACGGTGTCGAGCACCGAGCTCAGGGGGGCGTCGAGCGCCAGCTGGGTCATGGCCCGGAGGCTGCCCTCGAGGAGCACCTCGTCGCGACGGCGGGAGGTGACGTTGCGGAACATGGCCACGAGTCCCTCGGCGGCCGGAATGGCCCGGATCTCGAACCAGCCTCCGAGCGGGGCGGAGGACAGCTCGAACTCGATCTCCCGTTGCTCGGCCACCGCCCGGTGGTATTCCCGGTAGAGGATCGTGTCCTGCGAGCCGGGGAAGAGGGACCACAGATTGCGACCGATGAGATCGTCGGCCGGTCGCTGCAGGAGGGTCGCTCCGGCCTGGTTCAGCCACACGATGTTCCAGTCGTGGTCGAATATGGCGATCCCGTCGGCCAGTTGGTCCAGGATCGAACCGACCCGGCCGGAGCCGTCCGCCTCGAGAGGCCGGAGGAGGTCGGCGAAGGTGGCCACCCCCACCAGCTTAGGGTCCGGCGGCGAAACCCCCGCCCCGGGGCTTCACGACCCCCTCCTCCGCGGGGCCGGGACGGCGGCCGCTACTGTCGGTGGGGTGGGGCGGCTGGGGTTGCGGCTGATCGGTTCCCTGGGCCTGCTCGCGGCCGTGGTGGCCGCCGTGGGCGGCCGACCGGCCGCGGCCCAGGCGGCTCTCGGTGCCTCCAGCTTCGTCCAGACCTGGTCGGCCGGCTTCAACCAGGATCAGGGCGGTCCGATAGCCCAGTCCTCGCCGACGGTGGCCACCCTCGATGCCGGCGGTCCGGCCGTGGTCGTGGGTGACCGTTCCGGTTACCTCTATGCCCTCCACCTCTCGGACGGCAGCCCGGTGGCCGGGTGGCCGGTCCGGGCCGGAGCCCCCATCGACTCGACTCCTTCCGTGGCGCCCGCCGGAGCGGGCCCCCTCGACGATGTCTTCGTCGGAACCGGCAATGCTGCTGACCCCGGCACCGGGGGCTACCGGTCGTTCGGGCCGGGCGGAGGTCTGCGCTGGGGCGTCGAGCTGGCCAACCCGCCTCAGGACCAGAGCCCGGCTCTCGGGGTGCAGGCCTCACTGACAGTCACCAGGATCCAGGGGCGGACAGGCGTGTTCGCCGGTTCGCTGGGCCAGGAGGCCGGAGCCTTCGATGCGGCCACCGGGGCGGCCCTGCCCGGATGGCCGTTCTTCACCGCGGACAGCGACTTCTCGACGGCCGCGGCCGTCGACCTGTACGGGACGGGCCACCAGGACCTGATCGTGGGAGGCGCGTCGACCGCCGGGTCGGCCCTCGGCCAGGACTACCGCAACGGCGGACACCTCCGGATCCTGAGCGACCGGGGGGCTCTCATCTGCCATTACGACACCACCCAGGAGGTCGATTCCTCCCCGGCCGTCGGATCCTTCCTGCCGGGAGGGGCGACCGGCATAGTCGTCGGTACCGGCTCGTTCTGGCCGGGGACGTCGGACACCGACGTCCTGAGCGCCTTCGACGACCGCTGCGGGAGGATCTGGTCGGATCGGCTGGACGGGTCGACCGCGTCCAGCCCGGCCCTGGCCGCGGTGCGCGGCGACGGGCGCCTCCAGGTGGTCGAGGGAACCGACACCGGCACCGGAGGGTCGGTCTGGGTGCTCGACGCCGCCAGCGGGGCCGTGCTGTGGCACCGGCCGGTCAGCGGGCGGGTGATCGGCTCGGTGGTCACCGCCGACCTGACCGGGGGCGGGTACCAGGACCTACTGGTCCCCACCACTGACGGGGTGGACGTGCTGGACGGCCGGAGCGGGGTGCTGGTGACGGTGCTCAGCCAGGGTGGGTACCAGAACGCCCCGCTGGTGACCGACGACCCGAACGGCACCGTCGGCATCACCATCGCCGGCTACAACGGCGCCAACGTCGGTGTGGTGTTCCACTACGAGATCCCCGGATCGGACGGGGCCCTGGCCGTCGGGTCGGGATCGTGGCCCATGTTCCACCACGACCCCCGCTCGAGTGGGGTGGCGCCCACCGCGCCTCCTGCCCCGGTGGCGCCTTGCCGGGCCCCCGCCGCGTCCATGCCCGGCTACGACCTGGTGGCGGCTGACGGTGGGCTGTTCTCATACGGCCTGCCCTTCTGCGGGTCCACCGGGGGGATCCGCCTGGCCCGGCCGGTTGTCGGCGCGGCCATGTCCCCGGCTTCGGGCGGGTACTGGTTGGTCGCCTCGGACGGCGGGGTTTTCGCCTTCGGCGGGGCCCCGTTCCTCGGGTCGGCCGGTGGGGCGGCCCTCAGCGCTCCCATCACCGGCATGGCGGCCACCCCCGACGGCCGGGGCTACTGGTTGGTGGCGGCCGACGGTGGGGTGTTCGCCTACGGGGACGCCCCGTTCCTGGGTTCAGCCTCGAGGTTGCACCTGCGGGCCCCGGTCGTGGGCCTGGCCGCCAGTGCCGACGGTGCCGGCTACTGGCTGGTGACCGCCACCGGCGACGTCTACAGCTTCGGGGATGCCCGGTTCCTGGGCTCGGCCGGCGCGGTGCACCTGGCCTCGCCGATCGTGGGCATCACCGAGGACCGGGCCAGCGGTGGCTACTGGCTGGTGGCGGCCGACGGCGGGGTGTTCAGCTACGACGCCGACTTCTACGGTTCCGCCGGCTCCGTACCGCTGGCCGCCCCCGTGGTCGGGATCACCGGCACCGCCGACGGCCGGGGCTACTGGCTGGTCGGCTCCGACGGCGGGGTGTTCTGCTACGGCGACGCCCTGTTCCACGGGTCCACGGGCGGGATCCGCCTCCACCGACCGGTAGTCGCTCTGTCCGGGTTCTCCGGCTAGCTCCCGCCCCCTCCGGCGGGTTGGCGGCCTGCCTCGCCAGCCGGGTGGCCAGGGACCGAATGCCCTGGTGGGGTCCCGCCCGGGGGCGGTGCAATGGCGGCCGAGGAGGAGCTATGAGGGTCTCAGAGCTGGTACACCGTTCGGCGGTGGGGATCAGGCCCCACCAGACCGTCGCCGAGGCGGCGGGCATCATGGACCGGGCCGGGGTGGGCATCCTGGCCGTCGTCGACGACGAGGGCCGCCTCCTCGGCGTCGTCACCGACCGTGACCTGGTTCGCCGGGTCATGGCCCGTGGTCTGCCCCTCGATGCCCGGGTGGACGGCGCCATGACCACGCCCGTCCTCACTGTCGATGCCGATGATGACGTGCACGACGTCTACCGCAGGTTCCGGGCCCACGAGGGTCGTCGGCTGGCGGTGGTGCGGGCCGGGCGGTTCGCGGGCATGGTGAGCATCGACGACATGATCCTCGACTTGGCCGCCGACCTGACCGACCTGGCCCGCCCGATAGTCGGGGAGCTGCAGTCCGCCCAGCGGGACAGCCCCGTGCCGGCCACCAGCTGACTCAGACAATCTGGGCTCCATGTCCCGCAGCGGCCTGTTCGAGCAGCGAACGTTCACCTACGGGGAACACTCCCTGGCTTATGAGGTCCACGGGCGGAGCGGCCCGGTCGTGGTGCTCATACACGGCCTGCTCATGGACGCCAACATGAACCGTGCTCTGGCCCGGTCGCTGGCCGCCCACGGATATCAGGTGCTGCTTCTCGACCTGCTGGGTCACGGCCGCAGCGCCCGGGCGCCCCACGCCACCGCCCACCGGATGGACCTGTACGCCCTCCAGGTGGTGGCCCTGCTCGACGAGCTCGGGATCGAGCGGGCGGTGGTCGGAGGTGCGTCCCTCGGTGCCGACGTTTCGTTGCAGGTGGCGGTGGCCGCCCCCAACCGGGTCCAGGGCCTGATAGCCGAGATGCCGGTGCTGGAAGCGGGCGTCCCGGTGGCCGCCCTGCTCTTCGTCCCCCTGCTGCTCACCCTCCACTACCTGCACCCCTTGTTCCGGACGGTGTCGCGCCTGGCCGGACGGCTGCCTCGCCCGGGCCTGGGTCCCCTCGACAGCGTCATCGAGCTGGTCTCATCCGACCCCGATGGAGCGGCCGCCGTCCTCCACGGCGTCCTCCTCGGGCCGGTGGCCCCCACGCTCGGGCAACGGGCCAGCATTGCGGTGCCCGCCCTGGTGATCGGCCACCGGGGGGATCCCCTGCACTCCTTCGCCGATGCCCGCAACCTGGCCCGCCAGATTCCCCACGCCGAGCTCATCGAGGCCCGGTCCTTCGCCGAGCTGCGCTGGACGCCCGACCGGCTCACCCGGGCCATCTCCGCTTTCGTGGACCGGGCCTGGCGGGCCGCTCCGGGTCCCGGTCTCGAGCAGCTCCGCTCCGGCTGACCGGCGGCCGGCTATCCGCCTTTGGCCCCTGTCTGTGGGGCCGGGCCGGCTCGTAGAGTCGCGGCCACAAGGAGGCGCCGCCATGGACCGCCAGACGCGACACGAGTTCGACCGGCTGATGGAGTTGTTCACCAGGGCCCTCGACGGGGTCCGGACGGCTCGCGACGACGAGGAGGAGCTAGCCGGCTGGCGCCGGGTCCAGGTGGCGGGATGGGAGCTCAACGCCCTCCTTCCCCGCTCCCCGGTCGGGCAGCCCCGGGGCTGACGGCCCCGGGGGCCGGGTTTGCGGTCAGGTCTTTCGACACTGGCCGGCGGTGGGTGGGCGGGCCGACGCTGGCGTGGTGGCTTCACCCGACCATTCCTCCTGGATGATGCTGGAGACCAGCCCCGGTGGGCCGCCCGCGCCGTATGCAGCCAGGATCGCCGGGGCCGGACGGTGCCTGCCCGAGGCGCACCTGACCACCGAGGAGTTGATGCGCTCGACCCGCCACCGCACCCGGATCGACCTCGAGCGCCTCACCGGGATACACGAGCGCCGGGTCTCGCGCGGCGAGCACGACTCGCTGACGCTGGCCACCGCAGCCGCCGAGGACTGCCTGGAGTCGAGCGGGATCGCCGCCGGCGATCTCGACGTGGTTGTCAACTGCAGCATCACCAAGTACCGCGACGGTCTGGTCCAGTGGCTGGAACCGCCGACCAGCATGGCCGTGGCCAGCACCATCGGAGCCTCGAGGGCCACCACCTTCGACATCTCCAACGCCTGCGCCGGCATGCTCACCGGGGTGTTCGTACTCAACAACTGGATCCGGACCGGGGCCATCGAGCGGGGGATGGTGGTCAGCGGCGAGTACATATCCCAGCTGGGCCGCAACGCCGCCCATCACGTGCGCAACGTCATGAGCCGGGAGTTGGCCTCGCTCACCCTCGGGGATGCCGGGGCCGCCCTGATCGTGGAGCGGGCCGGCCCCGGTCAGGAGACGATCGGCGTGGCCGGCTTCACCACCGTCGCCGACCACAGCCGGCTGTGCCTGGCCTACCCGGCCGGCCGCGATCCGGGGGCCCGGATGTTCACCCAGTCCCGGGCCCTGCAGAAGGCCGCCATACGTGACACCCCGGTGCTCCTGCGGGAGGCGCTGGACGCAGCCGGCCTGGACATGGGTGACATCGACCATGTGATCCCCCACCAGACGTCCGCCCGGGCCATCCGCAAGGGCATGGCCGAGGTCACCTCTGCGCTCGGCGGTGAGCCGTCCCATCCGGCGGTGGCCACGGTGGTCCGCTACGGCAACACCGCCTCGACCACCCACACCGTGGCCCTCGTGGAGGAGATGGAGGCGGGGCGGATCGAGGCAGGGGAGAACGTGGCCATGGTGGCCCTGGCGTCGGGGATGGTCATCGGGGTGGTCCTGTTCCGACCGGGAAAGGATCTGGTGGAGAGCCGTGTCCACCGTAATTGACGCCGCAGCTGTCAGAACAGGACGGTGGCCTACGGCCCGGTCGGCCCGCCGGCTGGCCGACGCCGCCGGTCGGGCTGCTCTGCACAGGTGCCTCCGCGAGCCGGGGGAGGTGGACCTGCTCGTCAACGCGGGTCTCTACCACGACCGGAACCTGGGTGAGCCGGCTCTGGCGCCGCTGATCCAGGAGGACATCGAGGCCAACCCCGGTGACCCCTCTCCGGGAGGTCGGGGGACATTCTCGTTCGACGTGGCCAACGGCACGGCCGGGGTGCTGACCGCCCTGCAGATCGTCGATGGATTCATGCGGGCCCGGACCATCACCACCGCGCTGATCGTCGCCAGCGACGCCGACCCCGGTCACGGCCTGGCCCCGGGCTTCCCGTTCCGCCCCGCTGGTGGAGCGCTGGTCTGCCACTGGACCGACCAGCCCGTGGGCCTGGGAGCGGTGCGCTGGTCCAACCGGGTCGACGGCGGGGACGGCCTGCGCACCACGGTGGGGATCAGCGGTGGGCGGAACATCCTGCTGGTGGAGCGTTCCGCCGGCTACGCCGAGCAGCTGACCCAGGTCGCAGCCGGCGCGATCGCGTCGGTGCTCGAAGCCGAGCAGCTCGAGCCGTCCGCCGTCGACGCGCTGCTCGTCGCCCCGGGGCTGACCGGCATGGTGGGCGGCCTGGCATCACGCTGCGCCATACCCGCAGAGCGCTTCCTCGCGCCACCCGCAGACCTGCACACCGTCGGTGCCATCGCAGTGGTGGAGCAAGCCGGCCGGGCCGGCCTGCTCAGCTCGCCGGCAACCCTCCTGCTGGTCGGCGCCGGCGCGGGGGTGACCGCCGGGGCGGCCGTCTACCGGGTGTGAGGGCCGGCAGTGGATCCGTCCCTCGCTGCAGCGCCACTCGCCGTCCGGGGCCGCCCCGGGCCCGTGGAACTCCCAGGAGGTTGAGCGCACCATGAGAACGGCTTCGACGATCCCGATCCCCCGCCTGCGTCTACCCGGCGCCGAGCGCCCGGCCCGGGTGGGGGTACCGCCCGAGCAGGGGGCCACCATCGTGGAGGCGTTGGCCTCCAACGCGTCACGCCGGCCGGGATCGCCGGCCATGCGCAACCGCAGCCCCGGCGGCAACTGGGAGGTCGTCACCTGGTCCGAGTACCAGCTCCAGGTCTCGAGGGTGGCCGCCGGCCTGGCGGCCCTGGGGGTGGAGCCGGGCGAGCGGGTGGCCATCCTGTCGGCCAACCGGCCGGAGTGGCACCTGGCCGACCTCGGGGCCATGTCCAACGGCAACACGACGGTTCCGGTGTACCCGACGAGCTCGGCGCAGCAGCTGGAGTACGCCCTCGGCCATTCCCGGGCGGTCGTCTGCTTCGTGGACACCCACAGCCACCTCGGCCAGGCGCTCGAGGTGCGTGACCAGCTGCCGGCCCTGCGCCAGATCGTGATCATGGAGGGCACCCGGCGGTCCACCGATGCCGCGGTGGTGCAGTACGACGAACTGGTCTCCCTGGGGGCTGAGCGCTTCGAGCGCGATCCGGCGGCGGTGCAGTCCCGGGCGTTCTCGGTCCGGCCACAGGACCTGGCGACCATCGTCTACACGAGTGGGACCACCGGCCCGCCCAAGGGGGCCCTGATCTCCCACGGCAACATCATGTGGACTCTGCGCGACGTCACCCCCGTGTACGGCATCGGTGAGGGGGACCGTCTGCTGTCGTTCCTCCCGCTCAGTCACATCGCCGAGCGGATGATGAGCGAGTTCCTCCCACTCGGTGTCACCGGCGAGACCTGGTTCGCCAGGAGCCTGGCGACGGTGGCCGAGGACCTGCCGGCCTGCCGGCCCACGGTGTTCCTGGCCGTGCCGCGGGTGTGGGAGAAGCTGCGCGACGCCATCGAGGGGGGCGTGCGGCACCAGCCACTGCCTCTCAGGCGGACGGTGGAGCGCTACATCGATCTCGGGCTCGCCAAGGTGGCCGCCGAGCAGGAGAGCCGCCCGGGGAACCGGGCTCTCGCCGGGGTGTACGCCACCCTGGACCTGAGCATCGGCGCGGTCCTGCGCCGCCAGGTCGGCCTCGACCGGGCCCGGGTGGTGGTGACGGCGGCCGCACCGGCCCACCCGGACCTGATCCGCTGGTTCCACGCCATCGGCCTGCCGATGGTCCAGATCTACGGGCAGACCGAGGACTGCGGGCCGACCGTCGCCAACCGCCTGGACGACAACCGGATCGGCACGGTGGGCAAGCCGCTGCCGGGCATCTCGGTGAGGTTGGCCGCCGACACGGAGATACTCGTCCGGGGCGGGAACGTCTGCCTCGGTTACCTGGACGATCCGGCCGCCACCGCCGAGCTGATCGACGCCGATGGTTGGATGCACTCGGGGGACACCGGGCAGTTCGACGCCGACGGCTCGCTGCGGGTTCTCGGCCGGAAGAAGGATCTGATCATCACCGCGGCCGGTCAGAACGTGGCTCCGCAGGACATCGAGATGGATCTCTGCAACCACCCGCTCATATCGGAAGCGGTGGTGGTGGGGGAGGGTCGCCGCTACCTGGGCGCCCTGCTGGCTCTCGACCCCGAGGAGCTGGGTCGTTGGGG
>JAKAXN010000643.1 GCA_021816565.1 Actinomycetes bacterium | reverse complement strand
TCCCCAATCGCCCGGAACCCCCGATACCGGGCAAAGGCGCAAGTCGGGTCGGTTCCACCACGGTCGGCCGACGCGGGGGTAGGCGGAGGCGGCGGCGCAAGCTACCGTTGGGTCACCCTTTTTGATACAAGGCCTCGCTGGGGGTCGGACGATCAAGAAACCGGTTGACCCGACATGACCGATCTGAATCCGGGCAGGAGCGGTATGACCCCTGCCGACGTGGCCCTGCTGGGCGAGCGGGAGGCGCTGCAGCGCCTGGACCTGCTCGCCACGGCCAGCAGCCTGCTCGACGCCACCCTGGACGACTACGAGGAGGCCATGGACAGCGTGGCCGAGGCGTGCGTGTCCGACTTCGCCGACCTGTGCGCCATCGAGGTCATCGCCCCTGACGGCACCGTCCGGGCGGCGGCGTTCCGCCACACCCGCACCGGGGGGCTGGCCCTGCCCGGAGCGTGGTCCCCGGTCGGCCGGATGGTCGCCCCCGACCGCCGGCCGGTGCTCGTCTACGCCGAGTCGGAGGGGACATCGGCGGCCCACCGGGTGCGCGAGCAACTCGGGGCGCAGTCGCTCATAGTGAGCCCGGTCACCGGCGGCGGGTTGACCCTCGGATGGTTCGTGGCGGCCACCGGCCCCCAGCGCCGGGGCTTCCGCCCCTCGGCCCTGCGCCTGGCCACCGAGCTGAGCAGCCGGATCGGCACCGCCATCCAGCGGGTGATGCTCCACCGGGAGATGCAGGCCTCGGCCCGGGAGCAGAACCGCACCGTCCGCCGCCTGCGCCGCCTGGCCGCCGCCGCCACCAACCTGGCCGGCGCCGCCACCCCCCAGGCCGTGCTCAACACCGCCTGCATGGAGGCCTGCGTCATCCACGAGGCCGGCGGGGCCATGGCCCGCTGGTCGAAGGCGGACGGCTCGACCGTGCAGGCCCAGGCGGGCGAGGTGAACCTGGAGGTGGCCGACGCGGCCTTCGACTCGGTCACCGGCGGCCGGGTCAGCCGGGGTCGGGGCTGGATCGCCTACCCGCTGCCCAACACCGACCCGTGGCAGCACGGGGCGCTGGTGGTCTTCGTCGACGAGGTCCTGGCCGGCGAGGAGGAGCCGGTGCTCAGCTCCCTGGCCTCGCTCATCCCGGTGGCCTTCGAACGGGCCCTGGGCACCGAGACGGCGCTGAAGCACGAGGCCCGGCTCCGGGCCGTGGTCGACGCCTCGCCGGTGGCCCTGATCGAGGTGGAGCCGTCCGGCTTCATCACCATGGCCAACAAGACGGCCCAGGACCTGTTCGGCTGGCCGGCCAACCCGGGCGGCTGGGAGCTCACCCCGCCCCTGCGGGACCAGATCCTGGACCTCGGCCGGGACGTCCTGCAGTCGGGATCGGTGTCCACCCGGACCATCCGGGTCGACGGCCGGGAGCTGTCGGTGTCAGGAGCCCAGCTGCCGGCGGTGTACTCCGCGGCCGGGCCGTCCGTGCTGGTCACCGGGGTCGACGTCACCGAGATGCGCCGGGCCGAGCACGCCCTGGTCCAGGCCCAGCGCCTCGACGCCATGGGCCAGGTCGCCGGACGGGTGGCCCACGACTTCAACAACCTGCTCACCCTGATAATCGGCTACGCCTCCATCCTCCGGCGGGGCATCGACGACGAGAAGCAGCTGTCGATGATCGCCAACATCGAGGCCGCGTCCAAGCGGGCGGCCAACCTGACCCAGCAGATGCTGGACATGACCCGCCAGAAGGTCGACACCGGCGTGGTGATCGACCTGGGCCAGGCGGTGGCCGGGCTCGACGCGGTGCTCGACCGGGTGGTCGGCCCCGGCGTGGACCTGCGGGTGCGGGCGTCGCGCAACGTGATCAAGGTCCGTCTCGACCCGAGCGAGATGGAGCAGATCATCGTCAACCTGGTGATCAACGCCTCCGACGCCATGAACGGCGAGGGGCGGGTGGACATCAGCGTCAAGGTCGACGCCCCCACCCCGGACCACCTGCAGACCCTCGACCTGCCCAGCGGTCCGCTGGCGGTGCTGTGCGTCTCGGACGACGGGCCGGGCATGACCCCGGAGGTCCTGGCCCGCTGCGTGGAGCCGTTCTTCACCACCAAGGACCGGGGCCGGGGCTCGGGGCTCGGCCTGGCCACGGTCTACGGGCTGGTCCGCGAGCGGGGCGGGCAGATGCACATCGACTCCACCCCGGGCCGGGGCACGCGCATCCGCATCTGGCTGCCGCTGGTGAAGGACGCCCCCCTGACCGGCACCGCCGACGACGACGAGCGCTGGCCCCCCGACAGGAGGGTCTCCGGGCGGGTGCTGCTCGTGGAGGACGAGGACGACCTGCTGCGCATGGCGAGCGACGCCCTGGCCTCCATAGGCCTGGAGGTGGTGAGCTTCCAGGCGGCCGAGGACGCCCTGGAACGCCTGGCCGCCGGGGAGGTGTTCGACGCCCTGGTGACCGACGTGATCCTGCCGCAGATGTCCGGCGTGGACCTGGTCAAGGCGGCCCGCCAGATCCGGCCCGACCTGCCCG
>JAKAXN010000119.1 GCA_021816565.1 Actinomycetes bacterium | reverse complement strand
GGGGGGCATCGCGGCGGCCATCGCCGCCCTGGACGTGCTCGACCGGGAGGGCCGGGTACCGGGCTGCAACCTGGTGTTCCACCTGGTGGCCGACGAGGAGCGGGGCGGACGCTGGGGCACCCAGGCCCTGCTCGAGCAGGGCCTGATCAGAGGCGACGCCTGCCTGGTGCCCGAGCCCACCGACCTGGAACTGTGCGTGGCCGAGCGGGGCCTGTGGCAGGCCCGGATCCACGTGGCCGGCCGGCCGGGCCACGGCAGCCGGCCCCGGGAGGGGGTGTCGGCCATCGAGCACGCAGCCCGGCTGGTGCTGGCCCTCCACGCCGCCGATTACGGAGACGAGGAGCACCCGCTGCTCGGCAAGCCGACCGCCAACGTGGGGACCATCTCCGGCGGAACCACGTTCAACACGGTGGCCGAGGCAGCGGTCGTGGGGCTGGACCGCAGGATCCTGCCCGGAGCGACGGCGGCGTCCACCGAAGCCGAGGTGGCGGCGCTCATCGACCGGGCCGGCATCGAGGGCCTCAGGTACCGGTTCGACCTGGACACCTACGGCGAGGCCAGCGAGATGCCCGCCGACGACCCGTGGGTGAAGATGGTCGGATCGGCGGTGGCCCGGGCGACCGGCCGCGAGCCCGGCGTGATCGGCATGACCTTCACCACCGACGCCCGCTTCGTGCGCAACCAGGCCGGGATACCCACCGTGGTGTGCGGGCCGGGAGCCATCGACCAGGCCCACGGCGACGACGAGTACGTAGAGGTGGACCGGCTGGTGGACGCGGCGGCGGCCTTCGCCGAGCTGTTCGCGTCCTACTCCTGAACCAGCCCGGCCTCCGACAGCCACTCCGTCACCAGGGGAACCACCTCGGCGTCGGCGTTGCGCAGCGAGTGGTCCCGGCCCTCGATCCACCGGTGGGTCACCGGAGCGGGGATGGCCGCCGTGGCCGCCTCCAGCTCCGACGGGGTGCCGAAGGCGTCGCGGGTGCCCGACACGAACAGGCAGGGCACCCCCAGCTGCGGGAAGTGCTCGGTGCGCATCTTCTCCGGGCGGCCCGGCGGGTGCAGCGGGTAGCTGATCAGCACCAGCCCAGCGGCGGAGGGCACCAGCCCGGCGGCCACCGCCATGGAACACATCCGCCCGCCCATGGAACGGCCGCCGAGCACCAGGCGGGTGCAGCTCGGGGCCATTTCGCCGGCCTCGGCCCGGACGGCCTCGATCAGTACCGGCGCCCGGTCGGGGGCCCGCCGGCCGGCCCGGCGGTACGGGAAGTCCATCCGGGTCACCGCCATCCCCAGCCCGGTGGCGGCCCGGTCCAGGGCCACCAGAGTGGCCTGGTCCCGACCGGCCCCGGCGCCGGGGGCCAGCAGGAGGCCGACGGTCAAACGACCGATCGCAGCATGTCGTGGAGCGCGCCGGCCTCCCGGCCGATGAGGTCCACGTCCTCGCCGTCCTCGATGGCTGCGGCCAGGCTGCGGGCGTGGCTGCTGATGCGGAACCAGTCGACCTCGTCCATGCCCAGAAGCGGGGGACCGGACGAGCGGTGGATCCAGTCGGCCACGGTCTCACGACGCCCGTCGTCGGAGGGCTCCGATGCCAGCCGACCGCACGCTGCGAACAGCTCGGCCACCGCCTGGTAGCGGGCCTCGTCGTCCTCGTCGGATTCGTCCGCGTCGACCCCCTCGACCCGGCCGAAGAGGTCCTCCACCTCCTCTTCCCGGTCGGCCGGCACGATGAGCTCGTCGCCCTCCCAGCCGTAGGCGATCCCGGCCCCGTCGAGGAGCACGCCCAGCTGGGCCCGCTGCTCGGGGAGCCACTCAGGCAGCTCGTAGACCGTCTTCTCGCCCTCCACCGCCTCGGCCGGGCCCGCCGCAGCGGTCCCCGGGCCACCCAGGGCAACAGCGCCCTCGGCGCCGAGGGTGAAGCCGGCTCCGACCGGGGCCAGCAGCTTCTCCAGGATGGCGGCCTGGGCCCGGATACCCTCCTCGAGGGCCTCCTCGGCGCCGAGCAGGGCCAGCAGTTTGCGGGTGACCCGGCCCACCGCGGTCCAGGTGTCCTCGTCCAGTGGCCCGTAGCTCTCGGGTATGAACACCGCCGCCGACGCTTCCGCCACATCGGCGTCGGCCTGCATGTCGGTGGGGTCGCGCCGAAGCCGGGAGGCGGCGTCGGCCAGGAGCCGGACCGCCGCGTCGAGGGCCGGATCGGCCGGTGCCGGGCCGACCGCTCCGGAGCCGTCCAGGTCGTCGAGGGCGGTGTCCTCGACGGTCCCCGGCTCCGGGGGCTCAGCCAGTCCCGAGGTGTCGGCCATGAGGGCCACCAGGTCGTCCACCCGGTCCTCGTCTGAGGCGTCGACGACCAGCTCCTCGTCCTCGAAGCGGTGGGCGATGCCCAGGTCGTTCAGCCGCTGGATCAGCTGGCCCCGGTCGGAGCCGGTCCAGCCCTCGATGTTGTAGCCGACCTCCTCGTCGTCGGGGCCGGCCTCCAACTCGGGCAGGTCCGACGGGGTGAACTTCTCCCGGCAGGCGTGGCAGCGGCCGCGGGAGTGCACTTCGTAGCCGCAGTTGCGGCAGTACCAGATCCTCGTCACAGCGCGAAAGGCTAGGGCTTAGCCTTCTTGGGCAGGATCGGGGCGTCGCGGCCGGTGCCCTTGGCGGCGGAGGAGCCGGACCCGACCAGCTGCAGCGGCTTGTCGTTGATCTCGTGGTACTCGTCCTCCACGTTGACCGACCACACGTCGTGGTGGGCGCCGAAGAGGTTCTCCACCGTGAGCATGGCGGTGTACATGGAGTGGTCCTGGTTGTTGTAGCGGTGCATGCCGTTACGGCCGACCGGGAACACGTTGGGGGCGTGGGCGGCGATCCAGGCCCGGATCTTGTCGACGTTGGCGGCGTAGTCCCTGTCGTAGTACGGGTACGCCTTCGGCATCCGCACCACGTAGCCGGCCTCGACCTGGGACGGGTCCAGCAGGCCCAGGCGGCCGAGCTCGGCGGCACCCTGGGCGACCAGGTCGGCATCGGAGGCATTCCAGGACTCGTCGCCCTCCTCGACGGTGTACTCCAGGCCGAGGACGTTGCGGCCCTCCTTGACCAGGAACGGCGACCACGAACCGAAGTTCTGGATGCGCATGGTCTTCACCGACGGGTCGTGGATGTAGATCCAGTTGTCGTCCCACGGCACGGCGGACTCGGGCACCACCAGGGCGACGGTGAGGAAGTCCCGGTAGTACAGGTCGTCGGCCGCCCGGCGCACCTCGTCGGGCACCGGCGGGTCGAAGGCGTGGACCAGCTGGTTGATGGGCATCGAGGAGATGACCGCCGACGCCGGGTACTCGGTCGATCCCCCGTCGGAATCGGCGACCACGGCGGTGGCCCGACCTTCGTGGTGGCGGATGCTCGTGACCCGGGAGTTCATGACGACCTTGGTGCCGGCCTCCTCCACCAGGTCCCGGCAGCGCTCCCACATCATCCCGGGGCCCAGACGGGGGTACTGGAACTCCTCGATCAGCGAGGTGATGTCCTTCTGGTTGCGCTTGGGGAGCAGGGCGTTGACGACAGCGGACGCCAGCGACAGGTTCTTCACCCGCTGGGCGGCCCAGTCCGCGGGCATCTCCGCCGGCGGATGGCCCCACACCTTTTCCGTGTAGGTCTTGAAGAAGTGGTTGTAGAGCCGGGAACCGAACCGGGCCACCAGCCAGCCCTCGTACATGTCCTGGTCCTTCGGCGGGCGGATGCGGGCCCAGGCGTAGGAGATGACACACCTGATGGCCTCGAGCACACCCAGGTTGCCGAGGGCGTTGGACGCCTTGAGCGGGTAGTCGTAGAACTTGCTCCGGTAGTAGATCCGGCTCTTGCGGGGCCGCAGCATGAAGTCCTCGTCGGGCAGGATCTCGTGCCACAGGTTCTCGACCGCGGCCACCTTGGTGAAGAACCGGTGACCGCCGATGTCGAAGCGCCACCCGTCCCGCTCCACCGTGCGGCTGATCCCGCCGACCACGTCATCGGACTCGAGCACCGTCGAGCGCCGACCCAGCTTGCTCAACTCGTAGGCCGCGGTCAGGCCGGCCGGTCCGGCGCCGATGATCACCACGTCGTCAGCCAGGTCTGCCGGTTGATCGCTCACATTTTCTCCTTCGATGCTCACCAGGTCACGCTCCCGGCGTCAGCCGACATAGCGGGTGAGGTTCTCGTACTCGTAGTAGACGCTGCCGTTGTTGTGGACCAGGGTCACGCCCGGGTTGCGCAGCAGGTCGATCCAGCTCTTGAGGTATCCGCAGTCGCCGCCGAAGCCGGGGTACCCGTCGCGCCACACCAGCCACAGGGTCCGGCCGCTCGGCACCCGGGCCAGGGCCGCCTGGGCGAACTGCGACACGTCGGTCGAGGCGATGGTCTGTTTGTAGTTGACCCAGTCGACCCGCTCCGGCCCGATGGCCCGGGGGAAGGTCAGCTGGTCCACGCCGGGCACCTTGAGCAGGCGGCTGACCGCCGGGCCCAGCTGGTCCGGGCAGTACACCACCACGTCGCCGGGCTGCGCCTGGGCGTTGAGGACGGCCGCCACCTGCACGGCCTGGGTCCGCTGCTGCTTGTTCTCGCTCCGGCCGGTGAGGATCCCTGCCAGAACCAGCACCGCCAGGCACCCCATCCGGAACCGCCGGCCCGGCATCACGGCGATGCCGGTGGCCATGACCAGGAGGAACAGCGGCAGCACGACCGCGGTGTAGCGGGCGACGAAAGCGGCGTTGGCCAGCGCCCCGCCGGCCACGGCCACCACCAGGGTCCCCACCGCGATGCCCACCAGGGGAGCCATGCCCGGCCGGGGCTTCAACTCCACCAGCACCGCCGGCCCGGACGGAACCTGGCGCACGCCGCCGTCGGGGTCGCTCAGCGTGGCCATCGTCCCCGGCGCGGCCGTCCGGCCGAACGTGCCGAGGATGAACAGGGCGAAGGTCGCGAACATGAGCAGCGTCCCCCACGCCCCGCCGCCCGAGAAGTCCGCGAAGACCTGCAGCAGGTCCCCGGGGCTGGCCGAAGCGGTCCAGGGCGTGCCGGTGTGCAGCGCCTGGAACACGAAGATGGGGGCCCACGGCAGCCAGAACAGCCCGCCGATCACCATGGCCCGCAGGGCCGGACCCCCCCGGCCGCTGACCCGGATGCGCCAGACCAGCCACAGCCCGGCCACCGCAACCAGGTAGATGCCCCAGTAGTGGGTGTAGAGGAGGGCCGCGGTGACGGCCCCCACCTCGAAGCACCGGCGCCGGGTCGGGTTCTCGTAGGCCCGGCTGAGAGCCAGGAACCCGAGCAGCGACACCAGGATCATCAGCGAGTACATCCGGGTGGTCGTGGCGTAGTTGATGGCGAACGGGGAGCTGAGGGCCAGGAAGAAGGTGACCCATGCGACCGTCCGCCCCCCGAGCCGCCGGCCGGCCAGCCAGAAGATCGGGAGTGACAGAACCGAGGTCAGCCCCGACAGCGCCCGGACCGCGAAGTCCCCCCGCCCGAACGCCTCCATCCAGAAGTGGAGCATCAGGTAGTAGAGCGGCGGCGCCCCGTCGTGGCTGAGGGCGCCGGGGATCTGCGAGACGGGCAGCTTGGCGATGTTGACGCTGATGGTCTCGTCGAGCCAGAGTGCTGTAGGCGCGTAGAACCGCAGGGCCACCCCGGCCGCGACGGCGATGACGCCGGCCACGATCAGGGCCGGGCGGGGGCGCCGCTTCTCGCCGAAGAGGGTGATGCGCAGCCCGGATGCCAGGGGGGTGGGACTGCTAGCCGTGGTTTGCACCGTGCGAAATGCTACCCATCCGCACCCCCCATGTTCATATCAGCCCCGGTACGCGGGTACCGGCGGAAGGGTGTCGGGAGGGCCACAACAGCTCGGCCGGCGGGACCCACCGGCTAGATTCGCGGCGTGGAAGATCAATTCGGTCAGCGTCCCCAGGCTCCCGACCGCAACCTGGCCATGGAGCTGGTCCGGGTCACCGAGGCGGCCGCCATGGCAGCGGCCCGCTGGCTGGGGCGGGGGGACAAGGAAGGCGCCGACGGGGCGGCCGTCGACGCCATGCGCATCGTGCTCGGCGGCGTACCCATGGACGGCGTGGTGGTGATAGGCGAGGGCGAGAAGGACGAGGCGCCCATGCTCTTCAACGGTGAGAGGGTCGGCGACGGCACCGCGCCGCTGGCCGACGTGGCCGTGGACCCCATCGACGGCACCACCCCGACGGCCCTGGGGCGGGGTGGGGCGCTGTCGGTGATCGCGGTGAGCGAGCGGGGAACCATGTTCAACCCCGGCCCGTGCGTGTACATGGAGAAGCTCGCCGTCGGGCCGGAGGCGGCCGGAAAGGTCAGTCTCGAGCAGTCCCCCACCGACAACATCCGGGCGGTGGCCGAGGCCAAGGGCGAATCGGTGCGCGACGTCACCGCGGTCATCCTGGACCGGCCCCGCCACGCCGGGCTGATCGACGAGGTGCGCTCCACCGGGGCCCGTATCCGCCTCATCACCGACGGTGACGTGGCCGGCGCGCTGGCCACGTCGTGGGCCGATTCCGGCGCCGACATCCTCCTCGGCACCGGCGGCACCCCCGAGGGCGTGATCGCCGCCGCCGCGCTGAAGTGCATGGGCGGCGAGCTGCAGGGCCGGCTGTGGCCCCGCGACGACAGCGAGCGCAAAGCTGCGGTGGACGCCGGCTACGACGTCGAGCGGGTCCTGTACCTCGACGACCTGGTCCGGGGGGACAACTGCTTCTTCGCCGCCACCGGCATCAGCGACGGCGAGCTCCTGCGGGGGGTGCGATACGACCAGGGCGGGGCCATCACAGACTCTCTGGTGATGCGTTCGAAGTCCGGCACGGTCCGACGGGTGGACGCCCGGCACCGGCTCAAGAAGCTGGCCGCCTACGCGTCCGTCCCGTTCGGGTAGTCCCCGCACCTATCGGGCACGCTCCATCCGCTGAGCGCCCGGTAGAACCCCTCCGGGCCGGCCGCCTGCAGCGACGGGTGCTCCCACCCGGCCCGGCGGGCCGTCACCTCCAAATGGGCCAGGAGCTGGCCCCCGATGCCCTGGCGGCGGTGCTCGGGGCGCACCCACACGGCCACGTGCGGCCCCCGGCGGTCCTCCCACGCCAGGGCGGTGCCCACCGGCTGTCCCTCCCGGTGGGCGGTGAGCACGAACGACAGCGGGGCCTCGGGCCCGGTCGGTGAGCCGGGGCAGGCGGCCAGCTCCGGGTCGAGGAGCCGGCCGGCCACCAGCTCCACGGCCAGCCCGCCGGTCCCGACCCGCACCGGGCGGCCCAGAGCGGCGTCGGCGAGCTGGGTCCACACCCGGCCCGGGCCCTCCTCGAGCAGGGCCACCCGGTCGATCTCCGCCACCGCGGCGTAATCGGACAGGGCCACCAGGGCGGCACCGATGCGGTCCTCGGCGGCGCCGTCGGCCAGGGTCAGATGGGGCACCCAGGGCCACGACAGGTGCCGCTGCAGGGGCGCCTCGAACACCGAGTCGCGCAGGACCTGCAGCCCCTCCAGGTCGCCACCCACCGCCAGGTACAGCACCGGGTTCACCGGCAGGAACGTGCTGACCGAGCCGAACGTCAGCCGCAGCGGGCCGGCCAGCGCGGCGGCCGCGCCCCGCAGCCGGCGCAGGGCCGCGGGGAGGTCGGCGGCCCGGACGTTGACCGGCGGGACCAGCGTGACGTGAGGGGCGATGCGGGCCAGGCTGGGATCGCCGACCGCCCGGCGCAGGCCGTCGATCTCGTCGGCGAGCGGGCGGTCCAGCACCAGCGCCACCCCCAGGCGCCGCCGGTTGGAAGCCACGCCGACAGTCTAGGATTGGGGGGTGAGCGAGGACCCTTCGGTGTTCGAGGACCGGGAGCTGTTCGGAATCATCGAGCGGGAACAGCACCGCCAGAACACCTCCCTGCAGCTGATCGCCTCGGAGAACTTCACCTCGCGGGCGGTGATGGCCGCCACCGGCTCGGTGCTGACCAACAAGTACTCCGAGGGCTACCCGGGCAAGAGGTACTACGGCGGCAACGCCATCGTGGACGAGGCCGAGGACCTGGCCCGCCGGCGGGTGTGCGAACTGTTCGGGGCCGACCACGCCAACGTGCAGCCCCACTCGGGCGCCAACGCCAACCTGGCCGCCTACCTGGCCGTCCTCGACGCCGGCGACACCGTGCTCGGCATGCGCCTCGACCAGGGCGGCCACCTCACCCACGGCTCCCCGGTCAACATCAGCGGCCGCTTCTACAACTTCGTCTCCTACGGGGTGACCGACAGCGACGAGCGGCTGGACCTGCAGCAGCTGGCGGCGCTGGCCGAGCAGCACCGGCCCAAGCTGATCGTGGCCGGGGCCACCGCCTACCCCAGGATCATCGACCCCGAGCCCATCCGGCGCATCGCCGACCAGGTCGGGGCGCTCTTCATGTTCGACGCCGCCCACATCGCCGGGCTGATCGCCGGGGGGGCCCACCCCAACCCGGTCGGGGTGGCAGACATCGTCACCTTCACCACCCACAAGACCCTCAGGGGTCCCCGCGGCGGTTGCATCCTGTGTCGGGCGGACCTGGCGGCGGCCATCGACAAGGCCGTCTTCCCCGGCCTGCAGGGGGGTCCGCTCGAGCACGTGGTGGCGGCCAAGGCGGTGGCCTTCCGGGAGGCGGCCACCCCGCAGTTCCGGGAGTACGCGGCGCAGATCGTCCGCAACGCCCGGGCCCTGGCCGAGGCTCTGGCCGGCGAGGGGTTCCGGATCGTCTCGGGCGGCACCGACAACCACCTGATGCTGGTGGACCTGCGCCCCTTCGACGCCGAGCTGACCGGTAAGAAGGCCCAGGAGGCCCTCGACCGCAGCGGCATCACCCTCAACAAGAACACCATCCCGGGCGACCCCCGCTCGCCGTTCGTCACGTCCGGCCTGCGCATCGGCACTCCGGCGGTCACCACCGCCGGCATGGGCGAGGCCGAGATGGCGGAGATCGCCCGTCTGATCGGCCGGGTGCTGCGCCGCCCCGACGACGAGTCGGAATCGGCGGCGGTGCGCGACGAGGTGGCCGTCCTGTGCTCGAAGTTCACCCCCTACCCCTGAGCCAAACCCCCGAGGAGTCCGGATCAACGGATACGCCGACTACGCGCTCGTAGCGGGGGTCGCGGCGGCCGTCACCTGGCTGGCCACCTTCGTGGTCCGGCGCCTGGCCACCCGGTTCTCGATCATCGTCCTGCCCGACGAGCGGCGGGTGCACGAGCGACCCACCCCGACGGTGGGCGGGGCGGCCATGTACGCCGGCCTGCTGGCGGCCATGATCGTGGCGTCGCAGCTGCCGTCGCTGTCGCCGCTGTTCCGGGGCAGCTCCGACCCGCTGGGCCTGGTGCTGGCCGCGTCGATGATCTTCGCCGTCGGCATGGTCGACGACCTGAGGGAAATGTCCGCGCCGGCCAAGCTGTCGGGCCAGATCCTGGCCGGCACGGTGCTGTACCTGTTCGGGGTGGACATGCTGTTCTTCCGGGCCCCCTTCATCGGGACCATCGTGCTGTCGGCGGACCTGATCCCGGTCATGACCGTGATCTGGGTCGTGGGGATGGCCAACGCGGTCAACCTGGTGGACGGCCTCGACGGGCTGGCCGCCGGCATCGTGGCCATAGCCGCCGGGGCCTTCTTCTTCTACTCCCACCAGCTGGTGGCGGCGGGCACCATCCAGCCGGGCAGCGGTCCGCTCTTCTGCGTGATCGTGGCCGGCGTTTGTCTGGGCTTCCTGCCCCACAACTTCCACCCGGCCAAGATCTTCATGGGCGACGCCGGGGCTCTGCTCCTGGGGCTGATGATGGCCGCGTCGACCATGTCGGTGGTCGGCCAGACCGACCAGGACTTCAGCGGCCGGACCTACTTCTTCTTCGCCCCGGTGGTCATCCCGTTCCTGATCCTCGGGATACCTATCCTCGACACCGCCTTCGCCATCATCCGCCGGGCCGGTAAGAGGATGAATCCGGCCATGGCCGACAAGAACCACCTGCACCACCGGCTCATGCGCCTCGGGCACGGCCAGACCCGGTCGGTCCTGATCCTGTGGACCTGGACCGCCCTGCTGTCGGCGCTGGTGCTGTACCCCTCCTACTTCAAGGGGGGTCTCAGCATCGTGCCGTTCGGCGGGGCGGCCCTGGCCATCGCCCTCTACACCGGCTTCGGGGTGAGGGGCCGCCAAGAAGCAGCCGGCGCCTCCCCCGATCCCTCGGAGAAGACGCCGGCTTCGAAGAGCTGAAAATCCGGTCGGCCCGCAGGCCCGGACCCGGGTGGGCCGGACCCCGGTGGGCCGGGGTCAGGCCCGAGCGGCCTCCAGGCGGGCCTGGGCCCACTTGAGGTCGGTCTCGGCCGAGCGGTCCTCGGTGCCGGAGCTGATCCGGGTGTTGGCGTCGGCCTCGTCGCGCTCGGCCGCAGCCACGTCGATCTCCTCAGGGCGCTGGGCGATGTCGGCCAGCATGATCACCTGGTTGTTCTTGACCTCGACGAAGCCGCCGTGGACGGCGACGCGCACCTCGCCGCTCTCGGAGGTCGCACCGGCCCCCTCGGCGCCGAGGACCCGCACCAGGCACGGGTCCAGCGCCCCGATGTAGGGCATGTGGTCGGCGAGGAAGGCGATCTCGCCGTCCACCGTCTTGCACACGATCATCTCCGCCTGACCCGAGAACAGGTTGGCTGCGGGGGTCACCAGCTCGAACTGGGTGGTGGCCATGAGGAGGCTCAGGCCTCCTTCTGCAGCTGCCGGGCCTTCTCCAGCACGCTGTCGACGCCACCGACGTTGAGGAACGCCTGCTCCGGGACGTCGTCGAGGTCGCCGTTGACCAGAGCCTCGAAAGACTCCACCGTCTCCGAGACCGGGACGTAGATACCGCTGATACCGGTGAAGACCTCGGCCACGAAGAACGGCTGGGACAGGAACCGCTGGATCTTGCGGGCCCGGGCCACGGTGACCCGGTCCTCTTCGGCCAGCTCGTCGAGGCCCAGGATGGCGATGATGTCCTGGAGCTCACGGAACCGCTGCAGGATCTCCTGCACCCGGCGGGCCACCCGGTAGTGGCGGTCACCGACGACCTCGGGGGTCAGCACCGTGGAGGTGGACGCCAGCGGGTCCACGGCCGGGTAGATGCCGAGAGCGGCGATCTGGCGGGAGAGCTCGGTGGTGGCGTCGAGGTGGGTGAAGGTGGTGAACGGCGCCGGGTCGGTGTAGTCGTCGGCGGGCACGTACACGGCCTGCAGCGAGGTGATGGACCGGCCCCGGGTCGAGGTGATGCGCTCCTGCAGCTCGCCCATCTCGTCGGCCAGGGTGGGCTGGTAACCCACCGCCGAGGGCATCCGGCCGAGCAGGGTGGACACCTCGGAGCCGGCCTGCACGAAGCGGAAGATGTTGTCCACGAACAGCAGCACGTCCTGGTTCTTGACGTCCCGGAAGTACTCGGCCATGGTCAGGGCCGACAGGGCCACCCGGAGGCGCACGCCCGGCGGCTCGTCCATCTGGCCGAACA
>JAKAXN010000642.1 GCA_021816565.1 Actinomycetes bacterium | reverse complement strand
GTCCCAGTAGGAGCGGGGCTCCGGGTTGAGCCAGTACACGTGGCGGGCCTTCTTCGCCATCTCGGCCAGCACCCAGGCCTGGGCCGCGTGGTAGTTGTTGCGGGCGTCACCGAGCAGCAGCACCGTGGTCTTGCTGTTGACGTCGCGGCCCCAGCGGTCCCAGAAGGCCTCGAAGGCGTGGCCGTAGTCGGAGTGGCCGTCGACCCAGATGACGTCGGCTTCGGTGTTGATCCGGTGGATGGCGTCGGAGATGTCCTCGTTGCCCTTGAAGTAGTCCGTTACCTCGTCGATCCCGTCGATGAACACGAACGAGCGGACCCGGCTGAACTGCGAGCTGATGGCGTAGACCATCTGCAGCGTGAAGCGGGCGAAGGCGGCGACCGACCCGGAGATGTCGGCGATGACCATGATCTCGGGCTTGGAGGGTCGGGGGTAGCGGAACTTGGGGTCGGCCGGCACCCCGCCATAGGACAGCGAGTGGCGGACGGTGTTGCGGAAGTCCAGCGGACCCTTGCGGCCGTGGCGGCGCTTGCGGGCCAGACGGACGGCCAGCTTGCGGGTCAGGGGGGCGATGGCCTTGCGCAGGGCCACCAGCTCCTCCCGGCTGGCGTGCATGAAGTCGATGTCCTCCGGGAGGGGCTTGCGGACCGACTTGGCCACCGCCTCGGCCCCCCGGTCGGCTACCAGCCGGCGGCGGATCTCCGCCTCGATCTCCCGGCGCAGGGCGTCGAGGCGGGCCTCGTACTCCTCCCGGGCCAGCCGCTCCTCCAGGTCGGTCTGGACCTCCGACTGCTCACGGGTCTGGTCCATCATCCGCTGCAGGACCGAGTCCAGGTCCAGCTGGCGCAGGGTCCGGTACAGGTAGTAGGTGCCCCCCACCGGCCGGCCCGGCTCCATGCCGGCGTAGCGGGTGACGGCGGCCCGGGCTATGGCCCGCAGCATGGCGTCGTTGCCGTCCATGAGGGCCCGGAACAGCATCTCCGCCAGCTGCTCGTGGGTCAGGCCCTCGGTTCCGCCCTGGCCCTCGGCCGGGCGGGACCCGAGCAGGTCGGAGAGCATCTCCTCGGCCCCCGGCTCCTCCTCACCCTCCGCCAGGCGGTACTCCCGGCCCCGGAAGGAGAAGTACACCTCGAACACCGTCTCGAAGCTCTTCCAGTGGGCGTTGTTCTTGACCATGGTGGCGGCCAGGGCGTACTTGAACGCATCCCGGTCGTCGAGGGGGACGTGCCTCAGGGCCTCCACCGCGTCGAGGTTCTCGGTGAGGCTGACCGGGATCCCGGCCGTACGCAGCTCCTTGACGAAGCCGGCCAGCGACTCCAGCAGGCCGGCCGAGCTGCCGAGCGGGAGCTCCGGGACGTCCGTGGTCACCTGTCGCGGTCCTAGCGGGAGCCGGCGGCCGCAGAGGAGCTCAGGTCCTTGGCCGCCTTTTCGATGTCGGACTGGTACTTGAGCAGGATGTGCAGGGTGTCCTTGGCCGTCTCGGCGTCCACCGACTGGATGCCGAGCAGGAGCAGGGTGCGGGCCCAGTCCAGGGTCTCCGACACCGACGGGGCCTTCTTCAGCTCCAGACTGCGGATGGACCGCACGATGCGCACGACCTGGTCGGCCAGGGCCTCCGAGATGCCCGGCACCCGGGTCAGGACGATCTCCTTCTCCCGCTCGATCTCCGGGTAGTCGATGTGCAGGAACAGGCACCGCCGCTTCAGCGCCTCGGAGAGCTCGCGGGTGTTGTTGGACGTCAGGAACACCAGCGGGATCTGGGTGGCGCTGACGGTGCCCAGCTCGGGGATCGACACCTGGTAGTCGGAGAGGATCTCGAGCAGGAGGGCTTCGGTCTCGACCTCCACCCGGTCGACCTCGTCGATCAGCAGCACGACGGGGTCGTCGGCCCGGATGGCCTCGAGCAGGGGCCGGGTCAGCAGGAACGGCTCGGAGAAGATGTCCTCCTCGATGTCGGCCCACCCCTCGCCGCCCTGGGCCTCACCGACCCGCTGGGCCTGGATGCGCAGCAGCTGCTTCTTGTAGTTCCACTCGTAGAGGGCCTTCGACTCGTCCAGCCCCTCGTAGCACTGCAGCCGGATCAGCCTCGACCCGGTGAGCTCGGCCACCGACTTGGCCAGCTGGGTCTTGCCGGTGCCGGCCGGCCCCTCCACCAGGATCGGCTTGCCCAGCCGCTCGGCCAGGAACACCACCCCGGCGATGCCCTCATCGGCGAGGTAGGACACACCGCGCAGCCCTTCGCGGACCGATGCAGGGGACTCGAAACGGGCGGGGGCGGCGTCGCTCACGGTGGAAATCGTCCTTCTGGTCCGGCCATTCAGGCCACTGAAGCAATCTGGCCAGCTTACCGGGGCTCTCCCGGCGACCGCCGGTTCGGGAACCGATGCCGCGAAGCCGACACCGGGGGACCTCCTCCCTGAGATGGATTTTCCGGCCGGCTCAGGCTCGATTCAGGTGGGGTCGTCTACCCTGAGCGCGACGGCCACGGGTCCAAAGAGGAGGACTGAACATGGCGCTGCTGGA
>JAKAXN010000641.1 GCA_021816565.1 Actinomycetes bacterium | reverse complement strand
CCTTGTCCTTTCGTGCTACCTCACGCACACGATCCAGCGCACTTGACGCGCCTGGCCCGGCTCTGTGTCCGGGGCGCGTTTTGCTGGCCGTGTTCCCCTCGGTCGGGCGCCTTCCCTCCACCACCTCCGCGGCCGGCGAGCCGGCGTCGTTCGGCAGCTTCGCAGGTACTACGCGCCCGTCTGACTTCCCACGCTCGTTCATCTCAGGCGTACGACCTTGGCCTTCCCTGAGCGGCCCGCCCCGTGATCAGCGGGGCGGGCGAGACGTGGGACCTCCCGGTTCTCGCGCACGGAGGTTCCGTGCATGCCCTGGTTCTCGGACCGCGCGGGGTCCGCCGGCAGCTCGCGTGTAGCGCTACCAGCGATGTTGCCTTCCGACCTTCTTGACGGCGTCGGCACCCCGAAGTGGTTATTTCGCGGCTCTATAGCCCGGCCTGCACGTGCCCCTGTCAACGCTTCGCCGTCACCCTCACGGGCGCCGACGCATGACTCGGGGTCACCGTGGGTCGCTACTCCTTCGGTGTAGAGCTCTTCCATCTCCTCCTCCATGCCGGTTTGATCCCGGCGCACCAAGAAGGCCCACACCGCCGACTCGTGCCGGTCGATCACCTCCACAAAGGCATCCGGGTCGCCGGCCAGGGACCAGCCGATCAGCTCCGCATCCGACGCCACGGCCCTCCTCGCCTCTGCATCGCTCTACACCATGTACTTGCCAGATCAGCCCGCAAAGCGTTGGTCCGCGGGCGCGACCGTCCCCAAGTGGTGGCGGCGGGGCGCGATGCTGGTCGGCGTGTTCGAGAGGTTCACCGAACGATCCCGGCGAGTCCTGGTTTTGGCCCAAGAAGAAGCTCGGCTGCTCGGTCACAACTTCATCGGCACCGAGCACATCCTCCTGGGACTGATCCGCGAGGGTGACGGGGTGGCGGCCAAGGCGCTGGAGACGCTGGGGATCTCTTTGAACGAGGCGCGCCGCCAGGTACTCAACACTGTCGGCTCGTCCGGCAGGACGTCGTTTGGGTCCGCGCCGTTCACGCCCCGAGCGAAGAAGGTGCTCGAGTTGTCGTTGCGCGAGGCACTCCAACTCGGGCACAACTACATCGGCACCGCGCACCTCCTCCTCGGCCTCGTCCGCGAAGGTGACGGCGTCGCCGCCGGGGTCCTCGACACGCTCGGCGCCGACTTGTCCCGGGTCCGCCAGCAGGTCATCGCGCTGCTGGGCGAGGGGGTTTCACCCGAGGCAGCCGGGACCGCAATGGGGGACGCCGAGGGGACAGCACGATCCGCTGCGGGTTGGACGTCTTATGCGCCTCTCACCGCTCGCTCAAGGTGGGAAGGGGTGCTGGCGCGCTGGACTGGGGTGGCGCCGGGACCGGGACTGGCCGGGGTGGTGCCAGCCGCGTTGACCCTCGCCGTCCGAGGGTTGCTGTGGACTCTCGCAGCCCGTGGGGCCACAAGGCGCTCGTGGCGGATGAGCCTGTCGGCCGCTCTTCCCCTGGCCGCGCTCGACGTGGCTACATCGGCGGGTGTCGGTCGAGCGCCGCCGCCGACTGTCAGCCAGGCGCGCCTGACGCACCATCAGGCCGAGCCGGTCCCGCCGTCGGCGGTCTGCTCGTTCTGCTCGGCCGAGAGACTCGATCTGGTCGCGGGGCCGGGGGTGTTCATCTGCTCATTGTGCGTAGGCGACGCCTCCGCAATCCTGGCAGGAAGAACCGTCGACACGGGCCCTTCCCGGCTCACCATCGCCAGCTCCGACCGACACGGCGTCCCTTGCTCGTTCTGCGGCAGGCTTGCGGGTCTCGACCTTCCCATCGTCACCGGGAGCGGCCAGAACAACATCGGCCGGATCTGTCGGGAGTGCGTCGAGTTGTGCGGCGAGATCTTTGCCCGCCGGGCAGAGAACTGACCCAGCCCAGACAGCGATCGTTGGCCGGTAGGCGCTGGGTGCGGCCCGTGCCGGCAGAGCAGCCTGAGCGGGGCCCGAGCGCCTGTCTGCGCCGAGCAGGCGAACCGCGGGTGGGCGGCGCCGGTCGGCTGCTACGTCCCCGACTCGACTGCGACGTGAGAGCTGCTCGATGGCTTCAGGCTTTGAGCTGTCGTGCGGTCCGGGTTTGATGGGTGTACCCGATGCTGACCAGCGTGGCCGCGATGGCGGCCAGGAAGATGCCGGCCGCGACCTGGGCGGCGGCCCTCGGAGCGTGCAGGGCGGCCACGATCAGCCAGGGGGCGGCCGTGACGGCGAGGGCCGCTCCTGCATGTCGGCGCCCGGCCAGAGCGAGCGCTCCGCCAACCACCGGCTGCGGCGACAGCGACCGCCGGGGCCCAGCCGGCGAGGGTGGCCATCCACAGCTGGTAAAAGGCGAACCCGCGAAGCGACGACCACGCTCCCCCGACACCGGCGAGCGTGGCGGCACCGGTAGCGCTCGACGAGGCCGGCGACGTGGGCGTCGATCGTGGTGAGCGGATCGTCGGGACCCGCCGCGACAGCTCATATTCAGTATGTTTTGAAGACCTCTTCTACTAGTGCC
>JAKAXN010000640.1 GCA_021816565.1 Actinomycetes bacterium | reverse complement strand
CGGCGGCCTCCTCCCCCTTGTCCAGGAGGTGCTCGATCAGCATGCCGAAAGGCGTGCCCCAGTCCCCGATGTGGTTCTCCCGGATCACGGTGTGGCCGGCGAAGTCGAGCATCCGGCACAGGGCGTCACCGATGACGGTGGTGCGCAGGTGCCCGGCGTGCATCTCCTTGGCCACGTTCGGGTGCGAGTAGTCGACCACCACCTTCATGGGCTCGCCGGCCACCGGCATCCCCAGCCGGGGGTCGGCGGCCTGCTCGGCCATCCGGTCGGCCAGGTACCCCTCCGAGAGGGTCAGGTTGATGAACCCCTGGGGGGCCACCTCGACAGCCGAGCAGATGGCCGACACGTCGGCGGCGGCCACCACCCCGGCCGCCACCTCCGCCGGTTTGCGGCCCAGCCGCTTGGCCAGGGCCATGGCCCCGTTGGCCTGGAAGTCCACCCCGGGGCGGGTGGAGGGACGGACCACCGGATCCGCTCCCGGCTCGACGGAGTCGAAACCGCTCTGGAGCGCCGCGGCGATGATGTCAGGTAGTCCGGCCATCTCTCCATCGTGGAAAAAAGGTGGGCCGCTGCGCCACCCGGTTTGCACCGCGGGGCCGCCCGGGGGTGCCGGTACGGTGTCGGCTCCATGACCGAGGCGCCCCCGATCCCGCTCCGATTCTCCGCAGTAGACCTGGACCGCCCGGGCGTGGCGGTGCTCCGGGGGATCGACTGGGTGGTCGGCGACGACGAGAGGTGGGTGGTGCTGGGGCCGAACGGTTCGGGCAAGACCACCCTGTTCGAGCTGGCTTCGGGCTACCTGCACCCCACCCGCGGCCAGGTCGAGATCCTGGGCCGGACGCTGGGCCGGGTGGACGTGCGCAGGCTGCGGGAGCGGATCGGTCTGGTTTCGAGCTCCCTGGTCAAGAAGCTGCTGCCCGGCATATCGGCGCTCGACGTGGTGGTGTCGGGCCGCCACGGGGCGCTCGAGCCGTGGTGGCAGCCCTACAGCGACGACGAACGGGCCCGGGCGGCCGGGCTGCTCGCCGCCGCCGGCTTCGCCCGCATCACCGAGCGCAGCTTCGGGTTCCTCTCCGACGGCGAGCGCCAGCAGGTCCTGCTGGCACGGGCCCTCATGAGCGATCCGGACCTCCTGCTGCTCGACGAGCCGGCGGCCGGGCTGGACGTGGGCGGCCGGGAGCGGCTGGTCGGCTACCTGGGCCGGCTGGCCGGGCTGGCCGACCACCCGGCCACGGTGATGATCACCCACCACGTGGAGGAGATCCCCGCCGGATTCACCCACGGCCTGCTGCTGCGCGGCGGGGAGACCGTCGCGGCCGGGCCCCTGGAGGAGGTCCTCACAGGGGCCCGTCTGTCGGACACATTCGGTATGGGCCTGGTGCTCGAGCGCACCGGCGGCCGCTGGACCTGCCGGGCCGCTTAGGCCCCCAGCTGCTCCTTGAGGAAGCTCACGGTGCGATCCCAGGCCAGCTTGGCCTGCTCGGGATCGTAGGTGCCGAGGAGGTTCTCGTCGTTGAGGAAGGCGTGACCGGCCGGGTAGCGGTGGATGGTCGGCTCCTTACCGGTGTCGGCCTTGATCCGGGCCGCCAGCTCGTCGGCCGAGCTGACCGGCAGGAACTCGTCCTTCTCGCCGAAGTGGGCCATGACCGCGGCCTGCAGTCCGGAGAACTCCTCCGGCCACTGACCCACCGGATAGAACGGGACGGCCGCCGCCACCTTGCCGCCGGCCTGCGCGGCCAGGGTGAGGACGAACGCGCCGCCCATGCAGAATCCGACGGTGCCCACCCGGTCACCCTCCACGTCGTCGCGCGACAGGAGGAAATCCACCGCTCCGGACAAATCCCGGGCGGCCCGGTCCACCGGGAGGCTCTGCATCAGCTGGCCGGCCTCGTCGGAGTCGTGGGTGGTGGTCCCCCCGTAGAGGTCGGGGGCCAGGGCCACGAAACCCTCGGCCGCGAACCGGTCGACCACGTCGGCCAGGTGCGACGTGAGCCCCCACCACTCCTGGATCACGACCAGGCCGGGCCCCCGCCCCGAGGGCGGGGTCGCGACATATCCGTGGGCCTCCCCCCCGTTGCTCGGGAAGGTGACGTTCTGGCGGGCGTTCTGCTCCGGCACGGGCCTCAGTCCCCGGAGGCCAGGACGGCGTCGAGGCGCGAGTCCACGTCGGTCACCGAGTAGAGGCTGCGCTCCAGGGTCTCGGTGAGCCAGCGCTCGACCACGCTGCGGGTGTCGCCCTCGGGCAGGATGCCCCAGAGGTCGAGCAGCCCGTCCTGGACGACGGAAGCGGGCACGGACACCTGGCCTTCCAGCTGCCGGCGGAAGGCGGTCACAGCCGCCTCGATGCGCGCCGAGCCCTCGGGAGTATCGGGGTTGGTGGCAGAGACTTCAGTCGCTTCAGTCACGCATCTCAGCCTAGGTCAGGATCGGCGAATACCGGTTCGCGCTTCTCGAAGTAGGCCCGGACGGCCTCGGCCTGGTTGGGGCTGCCGATCAGCGCCCCCATCTCGGCGGACTCGTCCAGCA
>JAKAXN010000118.1 GCA_021816565.1 Actinomycetes bacterium | reverse complement strand
GCTCCACCAGGTGGCCGTCCAGATCGGTGACCACCCCGACGGTGTGGGGCAGGCGGGCGCAGTCGCGAAACGCCGAGCCGCCCTTGTAGTCCACCAGGAGGAAGTTCATGGCGTCCGGGCGGTTGGCCACGGCCAGCGACGCGACCAGGGTCTGGAGGAACTCCGACTTGCCGGCTCCGGTCGTACCGGCCACCAGCCCGTGCGGCCCGTCGGTCCTGAGATCCAGGAAAAAGGGCCCGTCGGTGCCGGCACCCACCAGTGCCGCGGTGCTGCGCTCCTGCGCCTGCCAGCGGGCGGAGAGGGCGTCGGGCCCGGTGCCGGCGATGCCGAGCAGGTCCACCAGGCGGGCGTGGGCCGGGATGCGGCCGGCCAGCGAGCGGATCTCCGGGTCGCTGATCGGCGCCAGCCTCCGCCCGACCGTCTGGCACCACCCCGGTCCCACCCGGTCGACGGTGATGCCTTCGACGGTCACCTGATCCGACCGCCTGAGCGACGCGGTGCCGGTGCTGTCGATGGTGAGCACGGCCCGGCACTCGGGCGGCAGGTGGGATTCCGCCTCCTCGACGCACAGAGCCACCACCCTCACCGCCGGGCCCCGCTGGAGGACCACCTCCATACCCGGTATGCGCCGGACGTCGTGGGCCCGGTCGAGCACCACCAGTATCCAGGCCCAGTCCGGCTGACGTTCCCCGTAGCCGCGGCCGCGTTCGAGGTCGCGCGCCCGGGACTCGACCAGGTCCACCAGATCGGCGGCCCGGCTCTCCACACCCTCCCCGCCGTCTGGCGGTCCCACCGGCTCCCCCCCGCTGGCCGTGTGGGGTAGCCACCGGGCCCACGCCCAGCGGTCCGGGCCGGTGGCCGGCGGGTCCGACAGCACCACCAGGCGGAGATCGGCCGGCCCGGTCGATACCACCTGCTGGGCGACCATCCACGCCGCGCTGGGCCCGCTGGAGGAGGGAGGGCCGCTCACCCCCAGCACTCCGGCGTCGCGGAGGGACACCACGCAGGGGACCCCCTCCACCGGCGGCGCCTTCTTCTGCCCGTCGGCGTAGGGGTCCGGGCTGATCAGCCGGACCCGGCTGTCGAGGGTCGCGGTGCCCACCCGCACATCCAGGAAGTCGGTGTCGTCGGCCCGGCGCTCCCACAGCCGTCGCCGGGGGCCGGTGACGGTGGCCAGCAGGGTGGCCGGATCGGGGTGCTCCTCCCGGCGGCCGGCGACCTCCGCCTCCTGGGCCGCCCGCAGCGCAGCCTCTGCCCGGGCGTGGGCCTCGGCGTATTCCCGCCCGGCCTGGGTGGCCTCCTTGCGCCCGGAGCGCTTGGTGGTCACGAAGTTGGCCACCACCAGCATCGGCGTCATCAGCAGGAACAGCAGCATGAGCAGGCTCCTGGTGACCAGGAGCATGACCAGGCCCAGGACGACGGGCAGGACGGCCGAGGCCAGGGGGACCACCGGAGCGCGCCTGGTGGCCGGCGGCTCGGGCCAGTCGATCTCGTCCCGGCTGCTGGCCGGGCGCAGCCGGGGTGGCCGGCGCAGCTCGTAGCTGAGCGACACGTCGTGCAGCACCGCGTCGGCCGGCGACCCGGCCCGGAGCTCCATCACCGAGTCGCCGGCCACCACGAGCTGTCCCGGGTGTACCGGTGTGGCCCCGGTGACGGGCCGGCCGTCGAGCAGCAGCCCGTTCCTCGACCCGAGGTCCTCGACGGTCACGGCGCCGCCCGGATCCATCTCGATCCGGAAGTGCCGGTTGCTCACGGTCGGGTCGGGCAGGCGGACATCGCACTCGGGGGCCCGGCCCACCACGGCCGGCCCGGGGGGCAGCCGGGACAGCAGGCCGGCGCCGGGCCCGCCGGTGACCGCCAGGTGCAGCGCCTCTGCGGGGTCCCTGTCGGAGGGGAGGTCGCCGGTGGGATCGGGGCTCACGGCCACGGTCGATCCGGGCCGCAACCCGGCCACGTCCAGCCGGTCGTCGAGATGGGCCAACCGGCCGTCGATGCGGACCGGGGCCCCCTCGAACCACGGTTCCACCCCCGCGGCGCGCAGCAGATCGCCGACGGTCAGCGGGCCTTCGATCTCCGCCTGCAGGTCGGCCCGCTCGCCGCCCGGGCGGACCAGGGTGAAGGGGACCCGCACGCCCCCAGGCTAGCCCCGCGGGCTGCGCCGCCCGGCTCTGCGCCTGGTGTAGAGGTCGGCGTCGGCGGCCGACAGCAGATGCTCGACCGTGGCCTCGCACGGCGGGGCAGAGGCCACCCCGACCGTGGCGGTGACCGGGGCGGGGAGGTCGATCCCACCGACGCGCCGCAGCCGCAGCTCGGACTCGATCCGCCCGGCCATCTCCCGGGCTGCCTCCGCCCCGTCGGGGCAGACCAGCAGGAATTCGTCCCCGCCGAGTCGACCCACCGCATCCGAGCCCCGGACCCGGCACAGCCGTCGGGCGACGTCGGCCAGCACCTGATCCCCGGTCTGGTGCCCCAGCCCGTCGTTGACCGACTTGAAGCCGTTGAGGTCGACCAGGGCGACTGCGATCTCGGCGGCGTCTCCGGCTGCCAGCAGGCCCTCGAGGTGGCGCAGCACCGCCCTGCGGTTCCAGATGCCGGTCAGCGGGTCATGCGACGCCTCCCATTCCAGCATGGCGCTGGAGCGGTGCCGCTCCGTGACGTCCCAGATCACCACGTGCACCGCCGGGTCCCCGTCCCACTCGGTGAGGGCGGCCCGGGTCTCCACCACGATGGTGTCGCCGGCCTGGGTGAGCAGGTACGCCTCGGCCGTCTGCAGCACCCCTCCTCCTTCGAGCAGGCGGCCGATCCGATCGCGGGTCGAGACGCTGGACCGTGGATCGATGAACTCGTAGAGATCGCGCCCGATCGACTGCGCCGGGTCGGCCAGCCCCACCAGGCTGGCCGCCTCCCGGTTGGCCCAGCGGACCACCCCGCCGCAGTGCACGACCATGGCGTGGGGGGAGCGCTCGCTCAGCTCGGCCAGCCGCCGGGTCCGGCGAAGCTCGGTTCGCAGTCGAATCACTTCTGCTTCGACGGCCGATCCGCCTCGGCCCCAGCGCCACCTCATGGCTGTCCCCTTGTTCCGCCCGGCCGGCGAATCTAGCCGCCAGGGCGGCAACCTCATAGGGTTGATCGCAGTTGCACCCTGCTGTCGCATCTGTGGGTCGATGCCCCGAATGTCGGTGTCGACGGGGCCGGTCCGGCTCAGGTGCGGGCGTGGCCGAGCAGGTGCCGGATCACCGGGTCTAGCTGCGCCGCCAGGAGCCGGTAGCCGGCTGGGGTGGGATGGAGGAGGTCGTTGTGCATGACCCCCGGCTTGAACGCCTGATCGTCGCCGAGCAGGGCCCGCCCCGGGTCGGTCAGGGTGACGGCTGCAGGGAACCCGACGCGGGACAGCAGGGCGTTGATGGAGTCCACCTCCAGCCGCTTGGGGGTGTGGGCGTTGCCCCGGGGGTAGATGTCCTCGAGCAGTATGCGGGCGCCGGGCAGGCGGGCGGTGAGCGTGTCGACCACCGCTTCGACGCCGGACACCACCTCGGCCGCCTGCTGGCCGAGCAGTCCGATGTTGTTGGTGCCGACCTCCACGACCACCAGCTTCGGGTCGATGCCGGTCAGGCTGCCCGACTCCAGCCGGTACAGCACGTTGGACGTGGTGTCTCCGGCGACCCCGTCGTCATAGGCCCCGAGCGGGGCGAAGTCCGACTCCCACGATGCGATCCCGTATCGCAGCCACCACTCGGTGAGCGAGTCCCCGACGAACAGCACCGTCGGGCGGTGGGCCGGGAGGGCCTGGGAGGCCCTCTCACCGGCCAGCACCCAGTGGTCGGCGCCGGCCAGGCTCCGCTGGTACGGCTGCCAGGCGGGCGGACCGGTGTCGACGGCGGGGGCGGCCGAGGCGTGGTCACCCCGGTACCTGCTCGTGCTGAAGAAGATGCACCCGGCCGCAGCCAACGCCGCCCCGGCCGCCGCCCCGATCCTGAAGATCCGCCTTTTCACCCCGCCCAGTATGGGCATCCATCCGGTGCCGCGGTCGTCGCCGTGGCTCAGCCGGGCCCGCTCCGGCGGTTGCCGGCGCGACGGCCCTCCGCGGCGTCGTGGGCACCGGTCCGCAGGTCCAGTTCCTCCAGTCGCAGGTCGAGCACCGGGTACAGGTCTTCGAGCCCCTCCACCAGCCCCCACACGTCAGCGCAACGCAGTAGGGGAGCCAGCGGCCCCAGCGCCATGGCCGCCCGGTAGGCCATTACGGCCTCCAGGTGCCCGCCCGTGTCGCCGCTTCCCCTGCCGTCGACCTGGCCCGTCGGTTCGGAAGTCACTAGTTACTTCCTCGACCGGCAACGCAGCCGGCTTTAGGGGATATCTCCCGAACCGGAAGAATCCGAAGGCGTCAGCGCAGGCTGGGCCGCCCGGACCGGGTCAGGCCCAGGGAGCCGATCCAGAGCGACCGTACCCCGCCGCGGTCGTATCCCACCGGCCCGTACCAGGCCGCAAAAGCCATGCGGGTGGACCCGGACCGGTCGGTGAAGACCATCGGCCCCTGCGGGCCCCGGGCCCGCCCGGTCGTGGCCAGCCACGGACGGTAGCGGGACCGGTCCCGGTAGGGCCCGAGCAGCGAGTCGGCCGTGGCGTAGCCGATGCCAGACGCCGCGCTGGCGTAGCGGTTGGCGGCGTAGAAGAGGTGGAAGCGACCTCCCAGGCGGGTCGCCGCCGGCCCCTCGACGACACCGGACTGCCAGGCCCGGGTCTGGCTCAACAGCAGCGCCGGCGCGGTGCCGGTCGCCATCGACAGCCCGTCGGGGGACAGTCGCTGACCCCAGATGTGGGTGGGGCGCTGCTGCGAGTTGTCGTCGCTCTTCCACAGCAGGTGCCGTTCCCCTGATTCCGGATCGAGGTGCGGGTCCGGGTCGATGGACCCGCCGGCTCCGGCCTGGCACACCAGCGGCCCGGAGCTGCTGTCGGTGAAGGGACCGCCCGGGTGGGCCGAGCTGGCGACGGAGATGCACTGCACGCCGAGGGCGCCGTGGTGGACGGTGTAGTACATCAGGTACCCGTCTCCGCCCGGCACGACCCGGGGCGCCCAGGTGAGCCCGGGTGAAGCCCACCCCGGCAGAAGGGGGAGGGGATCCGCCGGGGCCGTCCACGCCCGCAGGTCCGGGGAGCTCATGACCTGCAGGTTCCGCCCCCCGCTACCGGTGGAGTAGGCCCAGTAGGCGTCGCCGGCCACCGTCACGCAGGGGTCGGGGAAGTCGCCGGCGTACGCCGGCCCGGAGAACGTCACCGTGGTCACCCCGAGGGCGTCATCACGACGGTGTAGCCGTCCAGCTCCGAGAGGCGGGCCGAGACCGGGCGGGGGGGCAGGGCGTGGCCGAGCTCGCCGCTCCTCATCTCCCCGATCCACTGGTCGTGCTGGTACTCGTGGTTTATGAGCGCCACCAGGAGGTGCTGGCCCACCACCCGGAGCTGGTGGGGGGCGCCGACCCGGCCCCGGTCGATGTCGCCCAGACGGGCGTGGACCCGTTCGGCCACGGCGGCCCGGTAGCCAGCGATGGCGGCCCGGGCGGGCAGGTCGCCCCGGTCGGTCTCGGCCGTGGCGGAGTCCATGACCGGTTCCAGTCCGGGGTCGGGGCTGGCCTCGGCGGCCACCAGGTTGCGGACCATGAAGTGGGCCACCGCCGCCTGGTGGCCCAGGTGCCAGCCGATCGCGCTGGACTCCGGGCGGGGCCGCCAGCTCACCTCCTCGTCGGTCAGGTCCTGCCAGAGGTCATCGGTGTAGGCCCGGGCCCGGTCGTATTCCTCGAGCAGCTCCGCTATGTCGAACATGGTCGTCGTCATCAGGCCTTTCTGATAGGTGCCGAGGGGGAGGCCCCGGCGGGGGACCGCAGGGCGGAGAGGACGGCGGAGGCGGCCCGCTCGCCGGCCTCGAGAGCGCCTTCCACGTGGCCGGGACTGACCGTGGCCGTCTCGGTGGAGGCCCAGTGCAGTCGGCCGAGGAGGGCCGGCTGCCGGTACGCCCGGTGGCCGAAGAGCTGGTGGGCGGCGGACCGCCCGGCGCCGGGGGGCGACGTCCACCGCTCCCCGGACCAGTCCGTGACCAGCACGTCCTGCGCCGCAGCCGCGGCCGGCCCGAACATCCGCACGAGCTGGTCGACCACCTGGCCGGGCCCCGGAGGCGGCCCACCGGGATTCGCCGGGGCGAAGCCGAACAGCGCCGCCGGGTCGTCTCCCGCCGGTCCGCTCAGGTCGTGGATCTCGCGCAGCGGGCCGATCTCGCTGATCCCCGCGCCGGCCAGGCCGGAGGATCTCCAGAACGGCTGGCGGTAGACGGCCACGACCTTGACCGTGTTGCCCATCCACACCGGGGTCATGCGGGCCAGGCGCTCCAGTTCGGCGGGCAGGGCCGGGGCGAAGCCGATGGCTTCCACGGCCAGGGCGGGGGGCAGGGCCACCACCACGTGGCGGGCGGTCACCTCGGTGCCGGGACCGGCCACCCGCACACCTCCGGCGTCGGCGGATATCGACGAGACCGGGCTCCCGAGCCGTACCGTGCCCGGCTGCAGACCGGTACTGAGGGCGTCCACGACGCTTCGGGCCCCGTCGGTGTAGCGGCGGGCCGGCACGTCGATGGGGTTGCCGGCCAGCCGGCGCAGGCCGGCCGCGGAGTCGTAGAGGGCGTCCCCGTCCAGGTGCTGGGGATGGACCGGTATCGAAGCGGCGGCCACCAGGCGCTCCACCCGCTCCTCCCCGGACCAGAACCAGGACGCCCCGAGGTCCACCCGGCCCGGGCCGGCGTCGACGGTCAGCAGGCGGCCCCCGATCCGGTCGCGGGCCTCCAGGCACACGACATCCACGCCGCCGGCCGCCAGGCCGGCGGTTGCCGCCAGACCGGCGGCGCCGGCTCCTACCACCACCACGTCCATGGCCCACCAGTATCCCGGCCAGCCCGGGCCAAGCGGCCGCAGGTCGGCGAATACCTCCGGGAAACCCGGCACTAGGATTCGACAGTGTCCAGTCAGCTGTCCAGCTCGCCCCGTCGGAGCCTGAACGCCCGCCAGGCCGAGACCGTGGCAAAGCTCTTCGACGCGGCCAGCGTCCTGCTGGAGGAGGTGGGCCACGAGCAGATGACGGTCCGCATGGTGGCGTCGCGCGCCGGCGTCTCACCGGCCACCGCCTACACCTACTTCGCGTCGAAGGACCACCTCTTCGCCGAGTTGTTCTGGAGGCTGCTGGACTCCGCTCCCCGCCCCGAGCTGAAGGGCCGAAGCGCCGAGAAGCGGATGGGGGAGGTGGCCCGCCATCTGGCGGAACTGATCGCCGGGGCGCCGGCGCTGGCCGCCGCGGCCAACAAGAGCCTTCTGGCCCCCGACCCCGATGTGCACCGTCTGCGGGCCGTCATCGGCGGCGTGTGGATGGAGCGCTTCCGCGAGGCGCTCGGCCCCGGCGCCGACCCGGACCTTCTGGAGGCCCTCAACTGCGCCTTCATCGGAGCGCTGCTCCAGGCCGGTATGGGCTTCTCCTCCTACGACGAGTTGGCGCCGATGCTCGCCCGGGTGGTGTCGGCCATCATGAGAGGCTGGTAGGGACGACGGGGTGGGGCCGGCGGGGACCGAATGCGAAGCCGGCTCCGGTGCTGAACCTGGTCACTGCCACCTCCTCCGCCTCGGGGGCAGCCTGGTCGTGGCGGGTGACCGAGACCCTCCAGGCTCCCTCCCCGGCTTCCCGGCACGGCGTCACGTCCACGCCGAGACGGGGGTCGAGCGCCCGCACCGCGGCTTGCAGGGCCTCGGTCCACTGCGGCCCGCACAGCGACACCCAGGCGCCGTCGTCGTGGGCCGGCGAGGGTGCCACCACGATGGACCCGTCGGATACCGATGCGGTGACGTAGGCCGACGGGTTCAGGATGGGGTGGAGGGCGAGCAGCCTCAGGGCCGAGGCCGCCAGCCCGTCGGGGTGGTTCGGTAACGCCAGGGCCCGGGCCAGCCGTTCGGCCGCCAGGCCGGCGATGCCGGTCAGCTGCTTCCGGCGGATGCGGGCGACCTGCTCCACGTCGCCGCGGCCGGCGAGGGCGATGGTGAAGCCCAGGTCCAGCAGGTGCATCTGCAGGCAGACCTCGTCGGCCAGACGGGACAGGCACGAGTGCGAGAACGCCGCGAAGTCCAGGTCCGACAGCAGGGGGCCCGCGTAGTCGGGCCGGCCGGTGCCGGACGCGTCGATGGGCGACAGTTCGACGGTGGCGGCCCGGGACCGCTCGGTGAGGGCCAGGGCCGGGATGGCCTCCGCCGGGCGGTGGGAGTCGTCTATCGCCACCGTCCAGGCGCAGTGGGGTTTCCGGTCGGAGGGCACCCGGGGTGGCCGGTGGACGGGACGGACCTGCGCTCTCGGGTTCGAGGCCACGGCGGTGGCGTCGAAGGTGGGGTCCTCTATGTCGTGGCACATGGCCCGCACGTAGGCGTCGCCCATGGGCTCGACGTCCATCAGCGCCCCGCAGTGGGCCAGGTGGAACTCGCCGTGCCAGCGGTCGTGGACGGCGAAGCGGAAGTCCATGAACTGCGGCGGAGCCCCGATGTCGAGTTGCAGCCCCTTGAAGATGGTCACCACGTCGCCCCGGCCCGGCTCGAGGGGGGCGTACCCGAGGGCCCGCTGCATCCGCCGGGTGTAGACGGGGCTGGCCGATGCCCACTCCTCGATGGCGATGCGGGCCATCTCCTCCCGGCCGAACTCGGCGATGCACCACGGCATGGCGGCCCGGTCGATGAGGTGGCCGATGAGCAGCAGCTCGGGCACCACCGCCGCCAGTTCCTCGCGGCTGAGCTCGGCGTAGCGGCTGGCGGGGGGCGTCACCGGTCCGAGCCTCCCCCGCATCGACTGAGCGCCCGGTCCGGGGCGGTAGCGACGACGCCTTTGCGCATGCGCTCACTGTAGAACCTGTTCTAGACTCGCGCCGAACGCTGACTGGACAGCTGTCTGGGTCAGTGTTCCGGACCAGGGAGGGGGAATGCCCATGGATGCAGTCACAGCGCCGGAGCCGGTCCTGTTCGACCCTTACGACTACGACTTCCACGAGGACCCGTACCCGCTCTACGCCCGACTGCGCACCGAGTTCCCGCTGTACCGCAGCGAGGTCGACGACTTCTGGGCGCTGTCGCGACATTCCGACGTCCAGGCTGCGCTGCGCGAGGACGGCATGTTCTCCAACGGCATGGGGGTGTCGCTCGATGCCAGCGCCTGGAACCCCGAGGCCCACCGGGTCATGTCATTCCTGGCCCTCGACGGCGACGATCAGCGGCGACTGCGCAAGCTCGTGTCAGCGGTGTTCACCCCCCGCCGGGTCAAGGAGCTCGAGCCGCGTATCCAGCGGCTCACCGAGCTGTACCTGAGCCGGACCCTGGCCGCCAACGCCGAGCAGGGGGAGGCCGACTGGATCGGTGAGCTGGCGGCCCGGCTCCCCATGGATGTCATCTCCGAGATGATGGGGGTCCCGCCGGCCGACCGGGACCGGGTCCGTCGCCTGGCCGACCTGGTGGTCCACCGGGAAGCCGGGGTCCGGGACGTGCCGGCCACCGGGGTGGAGGCCTCGTTCGAGCTGATCTCGTACTACGCCGACATGGTCAGGACCCGCCGGGTGCAACCGGGCGACGACCTGCCCTCGGCCCTGGCCCACGCCCGGATCGACGGGGACCGGCTGGAGGACCACGAGATCATCGCCTTCCTGTTCCTCATGGTCGTGGCCGGCAACGAGACGACCACCAAGCTGCTGGGCAACGCCCTGTTCCACCTCTCGGCCCACCCCGACCAGCGCTCAGAGGTGCTGGCCGGGCCGACCGGGGCGGAGCTGGTCGGGTCGTGGATCGAGGAGACGCTGCGCTACGACACCTCCAGCCAGATGCTGGCCCGCCACGTCCTGACCGACGTGCAGTTCCACGGCCGGACGGTACCGGCCGGCTCGAAGCTGCTGGTGCTGCTGGCCTCCGCCAACCGGGACGAGAGGGTCTTCCGCCATCCCGACACCTACGACATCCACCGCTCCCGGGGGGAGCTGTCGCAGATCCTGAGCTTCGGGTTCGGCCGCCACTTCTGCCTGGGGGCCAACCTGGCCCGCCTGGAAGCCCGGGTGGTCCTCTCGGAGATGGTGCGGCGGGTCGACCTTTTCGAGGTGCACCCGGAGCGGGCCGAGAGGGTGCACTCCACCAGCGTGCGGGGATTCGCCCGGCTGCCGACCACCTTCCGCGAAAGGCGGCCCTGACGTGGGCCGCTACCGGCATCCCGACCGCCGCCCGGCGGTGGTGACCGGGGCCTCGTCGGGTATCGGGGCGGAGACGGCCAAGGCCCTGGCCGCCGCCGGGTTCCCCGTGGCGCTGGGCGCCCGGAGGGTGGAGAGGCTCGAGGCCGTCGCAGAGGAGATCCGCTCCTCAGGGGGCGAAGCGGTGACCCACCGCCTCGATGTGACCGACGCCGGATCGGTATCGGATTTCGCCGCCAAGGTGGCGGCCGACCTGGGCGACGTGGAGATCGTCATAAGCAACGCCGGCTCGGTCGGGCCCGGGGTCGTCCACGAGGTGAGCTCGGAGCGCTTCGCCCGGGAGATCGACCTCAACCTGGTGGGGGCCCACCGGGTCGTGCGGGCGTTCGTGCCGGGCATGGTCGCCCGCCGGCGAGGTGACCTGGTGTTCGTGTCGTCGGACGTCGCCGTCCGGGCCCGGCCCTTCATGTCGGCCTACTCGGCCGGCAAGTGGGGGCTGGAGGGCATGGCCTCGGCCATGCAGATGGAGCTGGAGGGCACCGGTGTGCGGGTGTCGGTGATCCGGCCGGGCCCGACGTGGAGCGAGGCCGGCACCGACTGGGACCCGGCCGAGGCCGGATTCGTGCTCGATCAGTGGGTCCGCTTCGGGCTGGCCCGCCATCCCCACTTCCTGAAGGCCCAGGCGCTGGCCGACGCCATCACCGCAGTGGTGACGGCGCCGCGCGGCGTGCACCTGTCCGCCCTCGAGGTCAACCCCGAAGCACCCGTGGTGGACCGCCCGTGACCCTCGCCTCAGACCTGCTGGCGGCCATACCCGAGGTTTCCCGCGTCATCGACGACCGGGGCTCCGATGTGCCGGAGGTGATCCGGGGAACCGGTCACCTGCCGGAGATGAGGGTGGACCCGGTCGGCCTCTTCACCCGGGTGCGCCGGGAGTGCGGGGTCATCGGGCGGTTCCGCCTGGCCGACAAGGACGTGGTGCTGGTGACGGGGGCCGAGGCCAACGAGGCCTTCTTCCGGGCCCCCGACCAGGTTCTCGACCAGGCGGCTGCCTACCCCTTCATGACGCCCATCTTCGGCAAGGGGGTGGTCTTCGACGCCAGCCCCGAGCGTCGCCAGGAGATGCTCCGCAACCAGGCGCTGCGCGGTGACATGATGCGGGGCCACGCCCAGACCATCGAGGCGGAGATCCGCGGCATGGTGGAAGGCTGGGACGAGGAGGGCGAGATCGACCTGCTCGACTTCTTCGCCGAGCTGACCATCTACACCACCTCTTCGTGCCTGATCGGCCGGCCGTTCCGGGAGGAGCTGGACCCGTCGTTCGCCCGCCACTACCACGAGCTGGAGCGGGGCACCGACGCCATCGCCTACGTCGACGCCTACGCCGACATCGACAGCTTCCATATCCGCGACGCCGCCCGC
>JAKAXN010000639.1 GCA_021816565.1 Actinomycetes bacterium | reverse complement strand
GTGGAGGGGCCTCCTGCTGGCCTACGGCGCCGGCCAGCTGGCGTCCATTCTGCCGATCACCCCGGGCGGCCTGGGAGCCGTGGAGGGCTCGCTCACCGTGGCCCTGGTCACCTTCGGCGGGGCCACCGAGTCGACGGTGGCGGCGGTGCTGCTCTACCGGCTGCTGTCGTTCTGGATGATCCTGCCGTTCGGCTGGGGCTCGTGGGCCACCCTGGCCGTCGCGGGGCGCAGGGAGGCCCGCCGGCCGGTACGGATGCCCGCCCTGGAGTCCCCCCCGTCGGGAGCGTCCGCGTGAGAGCGCCGGGCGGCCGCCGCCAGCGGTTCCACCTGACCGGGCTGGCGCTGGCCACGGCGGTCTCCCTGGCCGCCGGGAGCGGGCTGGCCGGTTGCGGGGCGCCCACGCCGGGGGTGTCGAACGGGTCCGTGTCGGCCTGCTACCGGGCCATACCGGTGGGCAGCACCGCCGTCCACGACCGCAACGCCCGGTTGATAGGGGTGCACCGCATCCCGGTGGACGTGGTGCGCAGCCGGCTGCCGGGCTGGGCCCGCGCCGAGCTGGCGGCCGAGAACGACACCGCGGTGTGCGCCATGGCCTTCAGGGGCCGATTCGCCCCCGGCCAGGTCGAGATGGCCCCGGGCTCCGAGGGGGGCGACTACGCCCTGGTGCTGGTGTCCAGCCGCCGGCTGCACCTGGTGGGGGCCATCGTGTTGAACAACCTGCCCCGGGCCTTCGGCGGCCGGACGCTCTGAAGCCGGGGCCATGATCAAGTACCTGGGGTCGAAGCGGCGGCTGGTTCCCGTGCTCGGCGAGCTGCTGGAACGGTCGGGGGCACAGCGGGCCATCGACCTCTTCACCGGGACCACGCGGGTGGCGCAGGAGTGGAAGCGCAGGGGCGCCCACGTGACCGCAGTCGATTCGGCCCGGTACGCCGCGGTGCTGGCGGACTGCTTCATCGCCGTCGACCGCGAGCGGGTGGACATGGAGGGCGCGGCGGCCTTCCTCGGCCGTCTGCAGGGGCTCGACGGGGTGGACGGCTACGTCACCGACACCTTCAGCCGGCGGGCCCGCTACTTCCAGGAGCACAACGCCCGGCGCATCGACGCCATCCGCGACGCCATCGAGGACCTCGGCCCCGACCACCCGTGGCGGCCCGTACTGCTCACCTCCCTGCTGCTGGCGGCCGACCGGGTGGATTCCACCACCGGGGTGCAGATGGCCTACCTGAAGACCTGGGCGGCCCGCTCGTTCGCTCCCCTGGAGCTGCGCATGCCGGAGCTGCTGGCCGGGCCGGGCCGGGCCGTGCACGGCGACGCCACCACGGTGGTGGGCGGCCTGGACGAGGCCGCGCTGGCCTACCTGGACCCGCCGTACAACCAGCACCGCTACAACGGCAACTACCACGTGTGGGAGACCCTGATGGCCTGGGACGCCCCGGACCACTACGGCGTGGCGTGCAAGCGGGTGGACCTGAGGGATCCGGGCTCGGCCAGCGTCTTCAACCGCCGGCGCGACGCCCCGGCGGCCCTGGCCCGCCTGGTACGTGAGGTGCCCGCCGAGGTGGTGGTCATCTCCGGCAGCGACGAGGGGTGGATCAGCCTGGAGGACATGACCGACATGGCGGCCGGGCGGGGCGAGGTGGCCGTCCTGGCGTTCGACTCCAAGCGCTATGTGGGCGCCCAGATAGGCATCCACAACCCCAGGGGGGAGAAAGTGGGCCGGGTCGGGCGGACCCGTAACGTCGAGTACCTGGTGGTGGCCGGGCCGCCCCCGGCGGTACGGCGGATGTGCAGCGGGTACCCAGCGGTCAGCCGGTGAGCAGCTCCCGGGCCCCCCGGTCGGTGGAGGGGTGCCGCAGCTTGGACATGGCCCGGGCCTCGATCTGACGGATGCGCTCCCGGGTCAGGCTGAAGTGCTCGCCCACTTCGTCCAGGGTGCGGGGCTCGCCCCGGTCCAGCCCGAAGCGCAGGCGCAGGATCTCCCGCTCACGCTCGTCGAGAGCGATGAGCATCTTGTTGACCTCGCCCGACAGCAGAGCGGCGGCTGCGGCGTCGAAGGGCGACACGGCCGAGCGGTCCTCGACCACATCGCCCAGCTCGGCGTCGCCGTCCTCGCGGAGCGGCTCGGAGAGCGACAGCGGCTCGGCCGCGTGGCGGAGGATCTCGGTGACCTTCTCCTCCTCCAGCTCCAGGTCGGCGGCCAGCTCGGCCACGGTCGGGCGGCGCCCGAGCTGGCCTTCCAGCCGGCCCCGGGCCTTGGTGACCCGGGTCAGGAGGTCACCGGCGTGCACCGGCAGCCGCACGGTGCGCCCGGTGTTGGCGATACCGCGGGTGATGGCCTGGCGGATCCACCAGGTGGCGTAGGTGGAGAACTTGAAGCCCTTGCGCCAGTCGAACTTCTCGACGGCGTGCATGAGGCCCAGGTTCCCCTCCTGGACGAGGTCGAGGAGGGGCAGCTCGGCGGCCTGGTACTTCTTGGCGATGGACACGACCAGGCGCAGGTTGGCCTTGACGAAGGTCTCCGCGGCGTCGTCACCGTCGCGGATC
>JAKAXN010000117.1 GCA_021816565.1 Actinomycetes bacterium | reverse complement strand
TGGGGGGTGGCCATGGTCGCCAGCTCCATGGTGAGCACCTTCGGCGACCTGCTGATCGTCCGCCTGTTCCTCGGGTTCGTCACCGCGGCGGCCGGGCCGGCGGTGGCCTCGCTCGTCGGCGACTACTTCGCGGCCGACGAGAGAGGGCGCATCTACGGGTACATCCTGGCCGGTGAGCTGGTGGGTGCCGGTGTCGGTTTCTTCATCACCGGCGACGTGGCGGCCATCTCCTGGCGGGCCGCGTTCTTGGTGCTGGCCATCCCGGCCTTCTTCCTGGCCTGGCAGGTGCGCCGTCTGCCGGAGCCGGCCCGCGGCGGCTCCGGCAGACGGCGGGAGTCCGCGGCGATCGGCGGCGAGCCGGCCCCGGGCGAGGACCCCGATCTGACCGAGACCCAGCGCCAGGCCATGGCCCAGGGCGTCCGGCCGGATCCCCGGCTGGTGCTGCGGTCCGACCCGAGGCGCATGAACATCATCGAGGCCACCCGCTACGTGCTGCGGGTACGGACCAACGTGGTGCTGATCGTCTCCAGCGCCTGCGCCTACTTCTTCATGACCGGCGTCCAGACCTTCGGGCTGGAGTTCGTGGGCAAGCAGTACGGGGTGGGCACGGTGCTGTCCAGCCTGCTGATGCTGGTCGTCGGGGGCGGGGCGGTGCTGGGTGTGCTGCTGGGCGGCCTGGCCGGGGACACATGGGTCCGGAAGGGCCGGATCAACGGGCGGATGCTGGTCGCCGGTATCGCCGCCACCGCCACCGCCGTCCTCTTCCTGCCGCCCCTGCTGACCCGCGGGCCGATGACCGCCCTGCCGTACATCACCGCCGCGGCGTTCTGCCTGACGGCGCAGAACCCGACCCTCGACGCCGCCCGCCTCGACATAATGCCCCCGCTGCTGTGGGGCCGGGCGGAAGGCATCCGGACCCTGCTGCGGGCGGCGTCGCAGTCCGTGGCTCCCCTCATGTTCGGAGGGCTGTCGGACCTGCTGGCCTTCACCCACCAGGGGCTGCGTTACACGTTCCTGGTGATGCTGCTACCGCTCCTGGCCAGCGGGGTCATCCTTCTGCGGGGGAGCCGCCACTACGCGACCGACGTGGCCACCGCGGCAGCCAGCGCCGCCCCGGCGGCGCCGGCCGGTCCCCCGGCCCCCTACCCGGCGGCCGGGTAGCCCGCCGGTCGGTAGCCCGCCGGTCGGGGGGGCGTCAGCGCACCGGCCGGTGGCGCCGGCCCCGCAGGAACACCCCCAGGAACACGAAGGCCAGCAGGAACACCACGATCCCGATGACCAGCAGGTAGATCAGCCCCTTGACCGCCACGCCGATGATGCCGAGGGCCACGGCGGCCAGGATGAACAGAAGGAACAGAGCCATGTGTCGGCCTCCTCAGCGGCGGGCCAGGCGACGCTCGCCGTCGGCGCCGGGCCGGTAGTCGAGTCCGTAGTGGCGGAACAGGTCGGGCTCGTCGGCGGCCGCCAGCTCACCGTCGGTGTCTATGGTCGGGGCGTCCTTGACCAGCTTCCGGGGATGGGCGACCTTCACGTAGCCCGGGGCGACCCTGGCCCCGTCCAGAGGCACGAAGGTCAGCCGGCGGCGGCCCACCATCCCCACCCGCACCGAGGCGAAGGCCGGCTCGTCGGTGGCGGTGTCCACGTACACCGCCTCGAGCTCCCCGATGCGGTGACCATCGGGGTCGACCACGTCGTGCTGGCGCCAGTCCCGGATGTTCTCGGCTTCGAACAATCCACCACCTCTTTTCCTGTGAAGGGTTCATACCCGTAGCCCTCCGAGGCCATTCCGGACCGCCCCGGACGGCCCCCACCGGGCCCGTTCGGGCCGTTCGCCCCTGTCCGGCGGCCCGACCGGGCGCGAGGCTGCCAGCGTCCGCCAGACCTCACGGAGGTGACCATGCAGGCTCAGGTGGGAGACCGAATCGTCATCCGGGGCCACCATGTGGGAGAGCCCGACCGGGACTGCGAGATCCTGGAGATCAGAGGCCACGAAGGCGAGCCTCCCTATCTGGTCCGCTGGGGTGACAGCGGCCACGAGGGCCTGTTCTTCCCCGGGCCCGACGCCTTCATCCAGCATTTCGAGCACCACTGAACCTCCGGTGCGGCCCGGCCGCCCTACCCGACCGCACCTTCGAGGCGGTCGTGGTCGGGGCGGGGGCCCTCGAAGCCGGCGACGCGGCGCTGACCGACCGGCTGCGTTCGAAGCTGGCCGACCTGGCGGCCGCCGGGGCGGAGGTGGCGGAGGTGGCCGGGGCGGGACCCGACGCGCTCGATGACGCGCTCCGATTCCTGGAAGATCTGGGCATCACCGGCGAAGTGGTACTGGTGATCGGAACCTGCCCGGCTCCGGGGCCCGGGCCTTCGCGGACGGTGGCAGCCTGCCTGGGACCGGCGCCCCACGACCCGGCCCCGGGGACGGTGCATGCCGGCACCATCGGGGATCTGGAGGAGATACTGGACCGGCAGGCGGCCCGCCGGCGGGCCCGGAGGGTCCCCCACATCGACCCCGATCCGGGCTGGACCGTCCGCCTTCCTGCCGGCGCGGGGTCCGGCCCCCTGGCGGAATCCCTCGGCTGCCTCTCCAACGGCCGGGCCGCCACGCGCGCCGCCCTGGAGGAGGGCGGACCGGGCTCGGCCCCGCTGCTGATCGTCGGCGGGGTGTACGACCGCGACGACCGGCTGCTACCCGGGCCGGTGTGGACCGCGGTGGACCTGCCGGTCAGAGGTGAGGCCCCGGAGAGGATCCTGGACATGCGCCGCGCCGTCCTGGGCCGCCGGGCCAGCCCCGGCTGCCCGGTGCGGTCGCTGCGGCTGGTGTCGGGCGCCGACCCGGCGGCCCTGGCCATGCGCTGCGAGGTCGAACGGGAATGGCCGGCCCCGGGGCCGGCCCTGCGGGCACCCCCCGGCGCCGGGACCTTCCGGCTCAGCCGCCGGGGCGGTACGGATGTGGCCGTCACCGGGGTGCCCGCCGGCGGGGCCACCACCACCGGGGCGGCCATCGCGGTGGCGGCCCGGGACGTCGCCGGCGTGGACGGCGCCTGGTCGACCCTCGAGCGGCTGGCGGCCTGGGCGGCCGTTCCCGCCGGTGATCCACCGGAGCAGCCCCCGGTCGAGGAGGTGGCCGCCGGACGGCTCGAGGCACAGGCCCGGGCCGGTTTCGACGCCCTGCTCAGCGCCCACCGCCGGGCGTGGGCCGACAAGTGGCGCGGCGCCGGGGTGTCGATAGAGGGATCCCCCGACGACGAGCTGGCCGCCCGCTTCGCGGTGTTCCACCTACTCGGGGCGGCGTCGGGGCCGGGCGGCAGCGCGGTGGGGCCCCGGGGCCTGACCGGTGACGCCTACGCCGGGCACGTCTTCTGGGACGCCGACGTGTTCGTGCTGCCGGCCCTGGCCGCTCTGGATCCCGGAGCCGCCCGGTCGATCCTGGAGTACCGGATCCGTCGCCTGCCCGCAGCCCGGCGGGCCGCCCGGGCCGCCGGGCTGGCCGGGGCCCGCTTCCCGTGGGAGAGCGCCGGGGACGGCACCGACGTGACCCCCCGCTGGGTCCGCGGCCGCGGCGGGCCGCCCATCCCCATCGCCACCGGCCACCACGAACTGCACATCGTGGCCGACGTGGCGTGGGCGGCGTGCCGCTACGCCGATTGGACCGGGGATCGGCGGTTCCTCACCTCCGGGCCGGGCCGGGACCTGATCGTCGACACCGCCCGGTTCTGGGCGTCCCGGATCCGGACGGACCGCTCCGGCCGGGGCCACATCTACGGGGTGATGGGCCCCGACGAGTACCACGAAGCGGTCGACGACAACGCCTTCACCAATGTGATGGCCAGGTGGAACCTCCAGACCGCGGCCCGGCTGGTCGGCGGCGACCCGACGGGCGGCAGCCGGGCCGAGGCCGACAGGTGGCGGGCCCTGGCCGACGGCCTGGTGGACGGATGGGACCCGGAACTGGACACGTTCGAGCAGTTCGCGGGGTACTACGACCTGGAGCGGCTCACGGTCGCCGAGGTGGCCGCGGCCCCGGTGGCCATGGACCTGGTGCTGGGCCAGCAGCGCGTGGCCGGGTCCCAGCTGATCAAGCAGGCCGACGTGCTCATGCTCCACCACATGGTCCCCGAGCAGGTGCCGGCCGGGTCGCTGGCCCCCTCCCTCGACTACTACGGCCCGCGCACGGCGCACGGCAGTTCGCTGTCGCCGGCGGTGCACGCCTCGCTGCTGGCCCGGGCCGGGCGGGGCGCGGAGGCGCTGGGCATGCTGCGCCTGGCCGCCCGGCTGGACCTCGACGATGTCACCGGCACCTCGGCGTCGGGCCTGCACCTGGCCACCATGGGCGGGGTGTGGCAGGCGCTGGCCTACGGATTCATGGGTATGCGGGCCGAGCCCGGCTGTCTGGCCCTCGACCCCCGCCTGCCGGCGGAGTGGTCGGCGCTGACCATGAGGTTCCGGATGGGGGGCACGCTGATCGAGGTCAGGGCCGACGGCGACGGGATCGAGGTCCGCGGCGACCGGCCGGTGACGGTCCGGGTCGGTGATGCGGCCCCCACCACGGTGGGACCGCCCGGGGGGCGCCTGGGCCCGGCCGGCGTCGATCCGGCCCACCGGGACGGGTGAGCCGGTCCGGCTCGGGACGAACGGCACTGTTCCTCCGGCAGGGAGGTCGGCCACGCTACCCCCAGGCCCGACAGCCCCCGCGGCCTGACAGCCCCGCGGCCCGACGACAAGGAAACGAGCATGGACCGCCCCACGCCCCCGGTGACCGGGCCGCTACCGCGCCGAGCGCTGCGGATAGCGGTCATCGCACCCCCCTACTTCCCGGTCCCGCCACCCGGCTACGGGGGGATCGAACGGGTGGTGGCGGCCCTGGTCGACGGGCTGAGCGCCGCCGGCCACGGCGTCACCATGGTGGCGGCGACCGGGTCGACGGGAGCGGCCACCGTCGTCAGCCCGCTCTTCGAGGCTCCCGTGCTCGGCGACCCGGCGGCGGCCACCGACGAGCAGTACCACGCCCTGTGGGCCTATCTCAGGGCCGGGGAGTTCGACCTGGTGCACGACCACACCAACACCGGTCCGGTGGTGGGGGCGATGGTGGCCGGGGTGACGCCGGTGGTGCACACCCTCCACGGCCCGTGGAGCGAACGGTCCCGCCGCCTGTTCGGCCTGCTCGACGGCCGGCTCAACCTGGTGGCGATCAGCCACGCCCAGCGGGCCGCCAACCCGGCGGTGCGCTACGCCGGGGTGGTCCACAACGGGGTGGATATGGACCAGCACCCCATGGGCGCGGCGAAAGACGACTTCTTGATCTTCGTGGGGCGCACCAGCGCGGAGAAGCGCCCCGACGCCGCCATCGCCGTGGCCCGCCGGGCCGGCCTGCCGGTGAAGATGGTGGTCAAGAGCCGGGAGCCGGGCGAGATCCGGTACTGGAACGACGTGGTCCGGCCCCTGCTCGGATCGGACGTCGAGGTGCTCGAGGAGCCGCCCCACGAGATCAAGGTCGACCTGATGGCCCGGGCCCGGGCCATGATCTTCCCGATCGCCTGGGCCGAGCCGTTCGGGCTGGTCATGACCGAGGCCATGGCGTGCGGTACCCCGGTGATCGCCCGCCCCCTCGGAGCGGCGCCCGAGGTGGTGATCGACGGCGTCACCGGCTTCCTGTGCCGGACCGAGACCCAGATGGTCGACGCCGTGGCGGCGGCCGCCACCATCGACCCGCACGCCTGCCGCCGGCGGGTCCTCGACCATTTCTCCACCGCATCGATGGTGGAGGGCTACGAGCGCGTCTACGCCGCCGTGACCGGGACCGGCCGCTCGGCCGGCGTCCCGCCACGCCGGGGGCTCAGCTCCCAGGTGCCCGACCGGGCAGGAGCAGCGTCGGGACGGGGCTGAGGGCCAGGACCTGCAGCACGGTCTCGGCCCGCCCCGCATCACCGGGCTGGGTCCAGCTCAGGATGATCAGGTCCACCGCCAGCTCCCGGCTGCACTGCACCACGTGCGAGGCCACGTGCCCCGATCGGACCTCGAGCCGGTCGGCGGCCGGCAGGTGCCGCTCCTTGAAGGCGTCGGTCAGCAGGAGCATGTCGCGCACCGGCCGGTCCAGCATGGCCGGTGTGCGCCCGGGGGTGAACACGTGCAGGCCGATCAGGGCGAGCTGGCCGGCCAGGCGGGGCAGCCACCGGTCGAGCGGCCCCGAGGTCTGCGCGGTCCCCTCCACCGGCACCAGCGCCGACTTCAGCGGCCCGGGCCCGACGGCTTCGGGTGGCACGATCAGCACCGGACGCCCGTAGGCCTGGATCACGTGGCGGGTCACGGTGCCGACCGGTCGGCGGCCCCCGACGGTGGAGCGGGCCCCCATTACCGCCATCTGCACTCCCGGCGCGCCCAGCTGGCTCAGCAGCTGCTCGTCCACCGGCCCCTCCAGCAGGCGGAGCGGCACCCCCCGCCGGGCGGCCAGGTCGGCCGGGGTGGCCGCCGATGCCCCGGGGTTACCGACGTGAAGGGTCCCGACCCCCCAACCCAGCAACTCGCCGAGGCGCACGGCCCACTCCAGGACCGGGCGGCCCGATGCGGTGGCGTCGAGACAGGCGACGATGGCCGCCGTCTCCCCGTCGGAGGCAGGGAACTGGCTCGTGACCTGAACTCTGGCGGAGGGACCGGGCGCCCGACCAGTGGAGAACGGCCCCTCTCCGGACAGCCCGGCCACGCACGGTGGGAGGGACTTTCTCCTCTGGGATCCCCGGCCGCCGGACTGAAAAATCGGCCGCATGTGGACCGACGAGCGGGGCTCCGAGGTACTGGATCCGCCGGAGTGCCGGCGCCTTCTGGCCGTCGGCGCCAAGGAGCACCTGCACGGCCATCTGGCCGTCGCTGACGGAAGCGTGCCCTTCGTGCTGCCCCTGGACTATTCGGTGCACGACTCGGACGTCATCGTGCAGGTGGGGGAGGGCCTCTTCTCCGGCGTGGTCGAGCGGCTGGTGGCGTTCCAGGTGGACGGCCGGCTCGGACACCAGGGGCTGCAGGGCGTGGAGGATGTCTGCGAGTGGAGCGTCCTGGTCCAGGGCCTGGCCACCGAGGTGGACCCAGGGTCGATCGGCACCCACGAGCCGCATCCCCGCGTCGCCGACCCCGGTCACCGCCTGGTGAGGATCAGGTCCGATGTGCTCACCGGCCGGCGCCTCCACCCGGCCGGCCACTGGACCTGACCCACCGGCCTCCCGTCGGGGTGCAGGGTCGGGAGGTCGCTGAGCGCGAGGAGAGCCCGCCCACCAACCGGTCGACGGGCCCTTCTCCTGTTCAGTTCCTCCGCGCCACCCGCGCTCCCGGCCGAGTCCTACAGAGCCCACTCGAGCTCTAGCTCAAAGGCCGTCACCGCCAGCGGACGCCCTCGTCAATATTCGGACCGGCCCCGGAACTCACTGAGCGCCGGCAACCTCACCGAGAGTGCGGGCATCGGCGGAGGCCCTTCTGAAGCTCATCCGGCGGAACCACCTCCCTACTCTCTCCCCGGGACTCTCGCCCCGTCGTGTTCAACTTGTACAACCCCGCTGGTACCGGGGATATTCCCGTCGCCCCGGTGCCCCAGGTCGGTCATCTCCTCGAACCCGGAGCGCAGGCATTCGACCAGCAGCTCGGGGTCGGGCACGGCTGCGGTGTCGATGTTGACACCGATGTGGCAGTTGCCGTTGTAGGAGATCAGGGTGACGTTGACCGCCGAGCCGGTGGTCGGACCGAACGCCTCGTAGCGCTCCACGGCCGCCCCGGCCAGGTAGACCGGGCGGTCGAAGCCCGGTACGTCGCTGGCCAGGAAGTCCACGTTGCGCAGTATGCCGGCCACGATCACCGGCGGAAGGAGGTTGAGCGCCCCGGCTATGCCGTCGGTGAAGCCCAGTGACGCCTCGTGGCGGGCCTGCCACGAGGCCCGACGGATCCCGGCCACCCGGCGGGCCGGGTTGACCTCCCCCACCGGGACGGCGAAGCGCATGAGGGTGATCCGGTTGCCGCCGGGGCGGTCCTTGTCGGTGCGGAGGCTGATCGGCATGGTCACCCGGAGCCGGTCCACCTCGACGCCGTGACGTTGGTGGTAGAGCCGCAGGCCGGCGGTCACCGCGGCGAGGAAGCCGTCGTTGACCGACCCGCCGGCCAGAGCGCTCGACGCCCTCAACTCCGCGAGGGGCACCGTCAGGGTCCCGAGGTGGCGCCTCACGCTCCTCTTCGTCATCAGTGGTGACAGGGTCTGGCGGATCGGGGCCACCGTCCGGGCGATCGATGCCACATCTGCGGCGACCGTCGTGGCGGTGTGCACCGGCCGGCGGATCCCCGAGGCCAGATCCGGCAGGAGGGACCGGGCCCGCCGGGCCAGGTACCCGGCCGACCGGGCCGCCCTCCATCCCAGGCCCTCGGCCAGCATCCCCGTCCCGCTGGGCGGAGGCTCCACCGCGGGGCGGGGCGGCTCCGGCGGCGGTGCTGCGGATCTCTCGGCGTCGAAGAGCAGGAGGGCCAGCTGCATGCCGCCGAGACCGTCGGTGAGGGCGTGGTGGATCCTCATGACCAGAGCGGCCCGGTCACCGCCGATCCCCTCGACCAGGGTGAACTGCCAGAGGGGATGCACCCGGTCGAAGCCGGTCATGGCCTCCCGCCGGGCCAGGTCCAGAACCACCGAGTCGTCCCCGGGGGGTGGGGCCACCGCCCGGTGCAGGTGCCAACTCAGGTCGAAGTCGTCCACGTCGGTCCACCTCGGGGGGCTGACCCGGCCGGGCATCTCCGCCACCGTCTGGCGCCACCGGGGCTCCAGCCGGGTGGCCCGCTCCAGCCGGGCGGTCAGCACCGCCCAGTCCGGGCTGCGGTCCAGCCACACCACCGACACGACGGTGGAGCGCAGCACCGGGTCCTTCTCCAGGTACCAGCTGAAGGCGTCGCTGGCCCGCATGAAGCGCTGCTCGTCGGATCGGCCACCGCTCATCGCCGGGATCGTCTCCCACCCGCGCCCGGTCCGGCAGGGCCGATGGTCACGTACCGGGGTGGCCTGGAGCGAACCGGTCGTGTCGGACCGGCGGTTCGGCCGGCCCGGCGGGCGGGGCACCGGCCGAACCCGCCGGCGGTTCGGCGGCCCGGCCGGCGAAGGCCTCCACCGCCTCGCCCACCGTCCCGTAGAAGTGGTCCTCCCCGATCCGGGCGTCGAGACCGGCCCGCCGCAGGCCGCTGCGGACGCGGGTACCGGCCCGGGCCACGGCGAAGACCACCCGGTGGCGTTCGAGCAGGTCGAGCACCGCGGCGAGGGCCCGGCCGCCGGTGTAGTCCACGTCGCTCATCCCGATGGCGTCGAGAACCACCGCCCGCGGCGGTCCGTCCGCCCGGCCCAGCGCCTGCTCCATCTCGGCGCGGAACTGCTGGGCGTTGGCGTACCACAGCGGGGTGGAGAAGAGCACCACCAGCACCCCGGGGACCTGCTCGGCGTGCTCGCCGCTGCTGAGGGGGGCGAAGCTGGTGGTGTCGGGCACCCGGCCCATGACGTGCAGCTGCGGGCGGGCATCCAGCCGGGCCCGGTCCAGGATGGCCAGCCCCACAGCCACCGCGATGCCCTGCTCCACCCCGACGAACGCCACGGTCAGCATGGCCAGCGCGGCCAGCACGAACTCGAAGCGGCTGAAGCGTCCGATGGCCTGCAGGTCCCGGCCGTGGAACAGGCGGATGGCGATGAATATCAGCACCGCCGACAGCGTGGCCAGCGGCACGTAGCGGAGCAGGCCGGCCGCCGGCACCAGGGCGGCCATCACCACCGCCGAGAGCAGCGACACCGCCTGGCTGCGGCCCCCGGCGGCCACCACGGCGGCCGTCCGGGGCGGGCTGGCGTCCACCGGGAACGAGCCGATCATCCCGGCCACGACGCTGCCGGCGCCGATCCCGACGAAATCCCGGTCCAGGGCTCCGGCCGGGCTGTCGTCGGCGAAGCCCCGGCTGGTGGCCGCCGACTGGGTGATGACCACCAGGGCCACCACGGCGGCCAGCGGGGCCAGGTGGAGCAGGGCCGTCCAGGACAGCCCGGGCAGGCCCACCGCGGGCACCCGGGGGGTCACCCGGCCGATCAGCCGGGTTTCCCGGGCCGTCCCCACCATGGCCACCACCGCCGCGGAGCCGACCAGCCCGAGCAGCGCCGCCGGCAGGCGCCGGTCCACCGCCTCGGCGCCGAGGAGCAGGCCGAGCACCCCCAGGCCCACCCCCACGGACCACGGCTCCACCTGGTCCAGGTGGGACGCCACGTACCCGAGTCGGTGCACCGAGCTCCCGGTCGGGGCGGGGATCCCCAGCAGGTCCGGGAGCTGGTGGATGACGATGATCACCGCCACCCCGGCCAGGAACCCGGTGATGACCGGGACCGACAGGAACTCCGCCACCCATCCGAGTCTCAGTACCCCGACGGCCATGACCAGGATGCCCACGGCCACGGCCAGCACGGCCACGAGCTGCAGGTAGCGGTCCGACCCGCTCGGGGCCAGGCCGGCGACCCCCACGGCGAAGAGCGGGGCGATGGTCGAATCGGCGCCCACCGACAGCCAGCGGTTGGATCCGAGCAGGGCGAAGCAGACGCCGCCGGCCACGAAGGCGTACAGGCCCGTGATGGGCGGCATTCCCGCCAGCCGGGACGTGGCGAGCTGCTCGGGCATGGCGATGGCCAGGAGCGTCATAGCGGCCAGCACGTCGGGGACCACCCATTCGCGCCGGTAGTGGCGCAGCCACGGAGCCAGCTGCCGGAGGGTCCCCCGCCCGACCCGGGCCGGGTCACCCCCCGACGCGCTCACCCCTGCGACCGGCCGGCCGTCACCGCGAAGATCGGACGGGCCAGGGACGTACCGGCCAGGGACCCGAGGAAGGCGGCCCCGCCGAAGGCGAACACCCCGCCGTCGCGCCCGGCCAGCCAGTATCCCGGGCCGCCCGGGTCGGCGGCCATGCCGACTACCGGCGCGCCCAGAACGGTGCCGGCCAGAGAGCCGCGGAACACGGCGTCGCCGAAGCTGAACACCCCGCCGTCGCCGGCCACCAGCCAGTAGCCGGCGCCGTCGTCGGTGCGGGCCGCGCCGACCACGGGGCGGGCCAGGGCGGTGCCGCCCATGGAGCCGTGGAACACGGCGTCGCCGAAGCTGAACACCCCGCCGTCGGAGTCGACGATCCAGTAGCCGGCCCCGGACCTGGTGGGGATCAGGGCCACCGGGCTGCCCACGTATCCGGCCGTTCCCCCCAGGGTGGTCTGATCCCCGTAGAAGCGGGCGTCACCGAACGCCATCACCGATCCCATGCCGGACAGCCCCACGTCGAGGACCCAGTAGCCGCGCCCGTCGGGGGTGGAGGCGACGGCGACGAAATTGGGCACGAACTCCCGCGCCACCGTGTCAAATGTGGCAGCCGGACTGCCGACATCGAGGGCGGTGCCGTAGGTCCAGATGTCACCGGTGGAGGCGTTGAGTATCCAGTAGCCGCCGCCGTCGGGCGTCGCCGCCATGGACCAGCAGGTGCCGTCGGGCATCACCCGGTCGACGGTGTCGGGCGGGCAGCGCGTGGGGTCCGACGCGGCCGAGCCGGCGAAGGTCGAGCCGTAGGCGAAGACCCCGCCGTCGCCCCCGAGCAGCCGGTACCCGCTGGTGGTAGCGGTGGCGGCCGCGGCGGTGGTGGCCGCGGGCGTGAG